>NZ_VSZV01000356.1:280500-354585 GCF_008919455.1 Rhizobium sp. PEPV16 | reverse complement strand
CGACATGACTGCTCTTATGAAATTGCGCTACACCGCCACCGCGGCAATTGCCGTATTCGGCATCCTGGCAGGGGCCGCGCAGGCCGACGAACTTGCCGATATCAAAGCCGCAGGCGAGATCAACATCGGCATCTTCTCCGATTTCCCGCCCTTCTCTTCGGCAAGCGCCGATATGAGCATCAAGGGCTATGACGTCGACGTCGCCCAGAAGATCGCCGACGGGCTCGGCGTGAAACTCAATCTCGTCAGCGTTACCGGCCAGAACAGGATCGCCTACCTGAACGACGACCGCGTCGACCTGCTGATGAGCGTCGGCTATTCGAAGGAGCGCGCCGAGGTTATCGATTTTGCCGCCCCGTACGCCCCCTACTATATCGCCGTCATCGGTCCGGCTGCGCTGAAGGTGAGCGGCAAGGAAGACCTCGCCGACAAGAGCGTTGCCGTCAATCGTGGGACGCTCGAAGACACGTCGCTGACGGCCGTCGCCCCCGGCTCGGCTGCGATCCAGCGTTTCGAGAACTATAATTCGGTCATCCAGGCCTTCATATCCGGCCAGACCCAGTTGATGGTCGTCGGCAACGATGTCGGTGCGCAGGTTCTGGCACGACAGGACGAGCTGAAGCCGGAGCAGAAGTTCCAGCTCCTCAGCTCCCCCTCGCACATCGCGCTCCGCAAGGGCGAGGAAGGCCTGAAGAAGGCTGTCAACGACAGCGTCGCCGCAATGATCGCCGATGGTTCGCTCGACGCGAGCTCGAAGAACTGGCTGAAAGCGCCGCTCAATCCTGAAAACTTGAAGGACTGACGAGGGCGGCCTCCCACTCACCAGAGCATGATGCCGAAAACTGCAAGCGATTGCGGTGGCATCATGCTTCAATTCTTTGGTTGAGAGGCGGATCGGGATTTCGGGCCGACCCGGCCCGGATCATCCGGCTCCAAAGGACAAGCGATGAGATACAGCCTCGATTTCAATTGGCTTTGGGACGGAATGGGAGCTCTGGCTTATGGCGCAGGCACGACGCTTGCACTGACGGTCTCCACATCGGTCCTCGGGATCGTTCTCAGCGTCCTCGGCGCAGCCGCGCGCCGGGGACCCTATCCATGGTTGCGCAAGGTCGTCGGCCTCTATGTGGAAATCATGCGCAACACGCCATTCCTGGTGCAACTGTTCTTCATCTTCTTTGGCTTGCCTAGTCTCGGCATTCGCCTCGATCCGATCACTGCCGCCGTCCTTGCCATGACCCTCAACATGGCGGCCTACACGATCGAGGTGGTCGGGGCCGGGCTCGATGCCATACCGAGAGGCCAGAAGGAGGCGGCGCAGGCGCTCGGCCTCAGGCCTCGGCTGGTGTTCTTCAAGATCATCCTGCCGCAGGCGATCGCCATCATTTTTCCGGCGCTGACGAGCCAGATCATCATCATGATGCTGGAATCGGCGGTGGTTTCGCAAATATCTGTCCGCGAGCTGGCGCAGGAGGCCGATCTGCTTCAGTCGCGCACCTTCCGCTCCTTCGAGACCTATCTGGTGGCGACGTTGATCTACCTCTCGATGTCCGCCGCACTTCGCCGGCTTCTTTTCGCCGGAAAACGCCGTTTTCTGGGAGCCGGTCTGGCATGATTGAGTTCACCTTCTGGGACATTCTGCGCAATCTTGTCTTCGCGACACGCTGGACCCTGCTGCTTTCGCTCGCAGCTTTTGCCGGCGGCGCCATCGTTGGCCTGGCGATCCTTTCTGCGCGGATATCGAAAACGCGTTGGCCGCGCAGCTTCGCGTCCGGCTACATTGCCCTGTTTCAGGGAACGCCGCTCCTGATGCAGCTGTTTTTGATGTTCTTCGGCCTGCCGATGATCGGCTTCCGGATCGAGTCATGGACCGCCGCCGTTTGCGGCCTGACGTTCTACGCCAGCGCTTATCTTGCCGAAATCTGGCGGAGCGGCGTCGAGGCGGTGCCGCGCGGGCAATGGGACGCCGCAGCCAGCCTGGGCTTGCATCGTCTCCAGGAACTTCGCCTTATCATCCTGCCGCAGGCTTTCCGGATCACTCGCGCGCCGACGGTCGGGTTCTTGGTCCAGTTGATCAAGAGCACCGCACTGGCCTCGATCCTCGGCTTCGACGAACTGCTGAAAACCGCGAACGCCATCAACAACGCGACCTTCGAACCTTTCAAAGTCTACGGTCTCGTCGCAGTGATCTTCTTCGCCCTGTGCTATCCGCTGACGCAATACGCCAGATTTCTGGAGAAGAAAGCGGCATTTGGCTGAGCGGTGTTCAATGCTCCGCATTCCGATCGCAACGACGTGTCCAAAGGGCGGCCGATGCCGGTTGAAAAGCTGGTACGCCGCGCAGCGGCGACGAGGCGCTTCGGCGTTCCTCGGTCTATATCGACACCCACGAAGCCCTTCACGAAGCAGGCGATCTGGTTCAGCCGATCAGGGCCGGCGTCATTTCTACAGATGCGGTGCATGCGACACTTGACGAGCTGTGTCGCCGGAATGTTCCAGCGGACGTCCAACGATGAGATCACTCTCTACAAGGCCGTCGGAACCGCATTGGCTGATCTTGCCGCCGCGACGATGGTGTATGAAGCCGCTTTGATCGCCGGCTGACGTCTTCTGGTCCGGGCGATCGCGAATGATCGGAACGCGCCTGTCGCCCTGCGCCAGAGACAACAACTATTCGTGCTTCCTTCCCCCGACGGCGTTCCCTACAATCTCGCCAGTCCTCCCCCGAGCCTTGGAAATGAGGTTTACATGAGCACGCTTACCCGCTTCTCCGTTCAGCCGCTCTCGACCATGACTCGCCGTCTTGCGGATGTCGCCTCCGCTCGTCGCGAACCTGACCTGGTCATCCAGGGCGCACGCGTCTTGTCCACCTATTCGGAGCGCTTTCTCGACGGACGCGAAGTCTGGATTTCGGGGGGCCGCATTGCGGCCGTGAAGCCGGCCGGCAGCTACAGAGGCGGGAGCGCCAAGTTCTACGACGCCAGGGGCGGCATCATCGCCCCGGGCCTGGTCGATCCGCATATCCATATCGAATCCTCGATGGTGACGGCCTGCGCCTATGCGGAAGCGGCGCTCCTCAACGGCACGACGACGATCTTCTGCGACAGCCACGAGATCGGCAATGTCATGGACGTCGCCGGCGTCGAGGCCATGCTCGAGGATGCACGGCAGGCGCCGCTGTCGATCTTCCTGACCGTGCCGAGCACCGTGCCGGCGACGACGCCGGATCTGGAAACAGCCGGCGGTGACCTGACGCCGGACAAGATCGCCACCCTGTTCGACAAGTGGCCGGAAGCCGTGGCTCTCGGTGAGAAAATGGATTTTGTCCCCGTTGCGATGGGCGACGAGCGCAGCCATGCGATCCTGGCTGCAGCACTCGGGCGCGGCAGGCAGGTGTCGGGCCATGTCTACGGACGAGAGTTCGTTGCCGCCTACGCCGCATCCGGCGTTACCGACACGCATGAAGCTATCGACCGCGACATCGCCGACGACCTGCTGGAAGCCGGCGTGTGGATCTTCCTGCGCGGCGGCCCGCCGACGACACCCTGGCATTCGCTGCCGCAGGCGATCAAGACGATCACTGAGCTCGGCGCCTCCCACAAGCGCGTCGCCGTCTGCACCGACGACCGGGATGCCGAAGATCTGCTCGCCTTCGGCCTGGACTGGGTAACGCGCGAAGCCGTGAAATACGGCATGAGGCCGGAACAGGCCTGGGCGATGGGTTCGCTGCACGGCGCGACGCGGTTCGGCATGGAAGGCGAAATCGGCGGTCTGGGCGGCGGGCGCCGCGCCGACCTGGTGCTTCTCAGCGACGACCTCACGCCGGTCAGCACCTGGTATGGCGGCGAGCTCGTCGTCGACAGCAAGAAGATCACGCCGATCCTCGACGAAGCCCTGTCGAAACCGTACCGCTATCCGGATGCCGCCTACCACACCGTCAAGCTGCCAAAAAATCTCAAGCTGACACCGGACCTGCCGACGGAGACGGTCGTCGCTCATACGATCAGGACCGAGCTGCCTGGCATTACCCTCGGCCATGTCACCGTCACGCTGGAACCGGCCAATGACTGGCAGGCGCATTTCGACAAGCACGATCTCTGCTTCGTGACGGTGGTGGAGCGTCACGGCAAGTCTGCCGGCAATGTCGCCCACGGGCTGCTCAACGGCTTCGGCCTCAGACAAGGCGCGGTCGCATCCTCGGTCGGCCACGACAGCCACAATATCATCGTCGCCGGCACCAATGCCGCGGACATGCAGGTGGCGCTCGACGCGATCGAAGAAAAGCAGGGTGGCGTCTGTGTCGTGATGGACGGCAAGGTGACGGCCATGGTGCCACTGCCGATCGCCGGGCTTTTGTCCGACAAGCGCGTGCACCAGGTCGCCGACGAGGTAAAGGCCCTGAAGCTCGAATGGGAAAAGGCAGGCTGCACCATCGCCTATATGGGCTTCAACCTTATCCCGCTATCGGTCATCCCGGAAATCCGGATAACCGACAAGGGCCTGGTGCTGGTGCCGGAAATGGTGATCTCGCCGCTCTTCGAAAAGGCCTGAACGCTGGCAATCTGATGGTGAAAGAGGTGCCGATCCTTCGCCGTGACGGGGCAAGAAAACCGAACTTGTCGCTAGACCAATTCCAGGAAAAGTGCGAAGCGGTTTTCCGTCCGGAATGCGTAAAAACAAAAGGATAGAGCGGTTCTGCGCTTCCGTTAAAAGCTGAACCGCTCTAACAAACCACCATCAATAACGTTAGGCATCGAGCGCACGGTGTTTGGCAGTCGAGATCAGCTCCTTGAAGTGCGCAGCAATTCTATCTTCGCGGCTAGCGTCCTCCGCTTCCCAACCGAACTTCCACGCGTCGTGACGCGCAAGCCAATCGCCGAGGGCGCTGGTATCACCAGTAGGGATCCTATGGGCGGCGAGGTATGGGTTTTCGTGAGCCTTCAGGCCGAGCACCCGCGCCCTTGAGCCCGCTTCCTGCAGATCGATCAGCTCTTCAATTGTCATACGCGATCCCCCACGATGTGGGCGACGGTAGCATCGCAGTCCGCGCATGCAAGTGAATGCTAATTAATGGGTTAATTTGGGACAGTTGCGGTGACAAGCGGCGCAGCATAACGATCTGATATAGCAACATAACGCTTCCTGATCGAAGACGTTGCTTTACCGATTGAACCCCTGAGGGACGCCGCACATACTCTTGGTCATTACAATGACAAAGAGGGTAACATGTTAGAATTCAATATAATGCGGGCTCACGCCGGTCGCCTTCCGGCCGATCCCACAGCATGCCTTGCCTTGCTTGGGAAGTGTCCGGTGATCGCGAATGATCGAGTCCCGAATGTCGATCCGATCTAGGAAGCGAATCTCCACACCGTCGTCTTCTTGATTTCGCTGTCCTCCAGCGCCCGCGTTACCGGCACCTGATAAACCGCGCAGAATTCCAGCCGATCCCGCGGCAAATAACTGCGTCCGGGGTCTCCGACCAGAACCCGCTTGCCGTCGGCTGCCAGCTTGGCGAACCAGGGAACGAGCGCGTCGGCGAAAGCACGGTCGTAGAAGACGTCACCGGCAAGCACGATATCCGCGTCGACGGCCTGCCCGATCAGATCGGCGCCGGTAAATCCGAGTGAAACGCGATTGGCTGCGGCATTCAGCCGGACTGCTGTCTCCGCCCAGGGATCGATATCGGCGGCCGTGACTTCCCGGGCACCGGCGATCATCGCCGCAATGCCGACAAGGCCGGAACCGCTGGCGAAATCGAGCACGCGCTTGCCGCGCACCGTTTCCGGATGATCGAGAACGTAGCGCGCCAGTCCCTGCCCGCCTGCCCAGGCAAAAGCCCAAAAGGGCGGCGGCAGGCCGATTGCTTCCAGTTCCTCCTCCGTCTTCAGCCAGAGCTCATGCGCCTCGCTCGCCAGATGGAGAGAAATCTCCGGCACATGCGGCGGCGGCATCAGGCTGGTATTGGCGCGGATGAAGGCTTGCGGATCGGTCTTCAACGCGGCGGATTGTCCAATCCGCCCATCCGGCAGACTTCGAGATATTCTTCCTCGGTCACCGGCTGCACCGAAAGCCGCATCGAGGTGACGAGCGCCATCTTGGCGAGCTTCTCGCTCGCCTTGACATCCTTCAGCGTCACCGGCTTCGGCACGTCCATGACGGCGCGGATATCGACGCAATCCCACTTCGGATCGCCCTTGGCGGAAGAATCGGGATGCGACAGGGCGCAGACTTCGACGATGCCGACGATCTCCAGCCCGTCATTGGAATGATAGAAGAAGCCTTTGTCGCCGATCTGCATCGCCCGCATGTTGTTGCGCGCCAGATAGTTGCGGACACCGGTCCATTCCGTGCCCTTTTCGCCGGCAGCCTTCTGCTGCTCCCAGGACCAGGAAGCGGGTTCGGATTTATAGAGCCAGTGCGCCATGCTCACGCCTCCGGTTTGTTGAAGACCCAGTTGTAGGCCTTGACGTCGACGCTTTCGAATAGTCCGGCCTTGGCATAGGGATCGGCATCGGCAAGCGCACGCGCCGCCTCTTTCGATTCCGCTTCGACGATGATCAGGCTGCCGCAGGGCTTGCCGTCGTCATCGAGAAACGGGCCGGCGATCTTCAGCGTGCCCTCGGCATTCAGGTTGTTCAGATATTCGATATGCGTCGGACGCGTATCCATGCGCAAGTTCAGATGTCCCGGTTTGTCCTTGCAGAGAAGGGCGAAAAGCATGTCTGTCTCCTATTCGGTGGTGATCGGACGCGTCATCAGCTGCTCTATCGCCTCTGATATATCGAGCCTGCCATCGATGATGGCGGAAATGGCATCGGTGATCGGCATGCTGACCTTCAACTCCGCCGCAAGCCGCGAGGCGACGGAGGCTGCAAACGCGCCTTCCACCAGCGCGCCCTGTAGGGGATCAGTCTTTTCGCCGCGCCCGAGCGCGATGCCGAAGCGCAGGTTTCGCGATTGATGGCTCGTTGCCGTCAGCACCAGATCGCCGAGGCCGGAAAGCCCGCGCACCGTATCCGCCTGCCCACCCTTGGCGACGACGAAACGCGACATTTCGGCAAGCCCGCGCGCAATCAGCGCCGCACGCGCCGAATCACCGATGCCACGGCCTTCGACGATGCCGCAGGCGATCGCCAGCACATTCTTCAGCGCGCCGCCGAGCTGCACGCCGATCCGGTCGTTGGAAGCGTAGAGCCGGAAGGTCCGCCCGGAAATCGCCAGAGCGAGCCGCTCGGCAATTTCCATGTCGGCTGCAGCAATTGCCATCGCCGTCGGCAGGCCCTTGGCGATATCGGCGGCAAAACCCGGACCTGAGAGCACGGCGACGGGATGGTCCGGCAGCTCCCGTTCCAGCATGTCGGTCAAAAGATTGCCGGTCGCCCGTTCGATGCCCTTGGCGCAGGTGACGACCACAGCATCCTTGGAGAGACAAGGTCCGTATTGCCGCGCCGCATCGGCCTGCGCCTGCGACGGCATCGCAAAAAGCACGATGGAGGCACCAGTGATCGCATCCGCCTCGGCAGAAAATTCCAGCGTATCGGGCAGGAGAATGCCGGGCAGTACCGCATCATGCACCCGTTCGGCCTTCAGATCGGCAATCAGGGACGGATCACGCCCGACGAGTGTCACGGCGCTGCGGCCGGCAAGCGCGATGACGGCGGCAAGCGCCGTGCCGAAAGCCCCCGATCCGACGACGGCGATGTTTTCGCTCATGCCTTGGCCCCTCGTTTTCCGAAACCGATCAGCGTTTCCGCATTGGAATCGAGCGGCCAGCGCGAGCGTGGCTGCACGTCGAGCGCATCCGGCGCAGCGCCGGTCGCCATCCGCTCCAGTCCCGCCCAGGCGATCA
Organism: Rhizobium sp. PEPV16; assembly: GCF_008919455.1. Classification (NCBI taxonomy): domain Bacteria; kingdom Pseudomonadati; phylum Pseudomonadota; class Alphaproteobacteria; order Hyphomicrobiales; family Rhizobiaceae; genus Rhizobium; species Rhizobium sp. PEPV16. Next base: position 346,733 of record NZ_VSZV01000356.1, on the reverse strand, counting down.
TCACCGCATTGTCGGTGCAGAGCCTGAGCGGCGGCGCGACGAAGCGGAAGCCTTTCTTGTCGCACAACGCCTGCAGCGTGCCGCGCAGTTCGAGATTGGCGGCGACACCGCCAGCAACGACGAGCGCCGGCTTTTCGCCAGTCGCTGGGAATGTCGCCGGAAATTCCGTCTTGAACCGCTGCAGGCCGCGGCCGATACGGTCCTTCAGCGTCCGCGAAACCGCCTTCTGGAACGAGGCGCAGATATCCGCCACGTCCTGATCACTAAGCGGCGCGATATCCTGCGCCGCCTGCCGCACCGCCGTCTTCAGGCCAGAGAAGGAGAAATCGAGCCTCGCCTCGCCGACCAGTGGCCGCGGAAAATCGAAACGATCGGGATTGCCGTCCCGCGCCATCCGCTCTACCGCCGGGCCGCCGGGATAGGGCAGGCCGAGCAACTTTGCCGTCTTATCGAAGGCTTCGCCGAGCGCATCGTCGATCGTGGTGCCCCAGCGCTCGTATTGTCCGACGCCGCGCACCAGGATGAGCTGGGTATGGCCGCCGGAGACGAGCAGCATCAGATAGGGAAAGGAAAGCCCGTCCGTCAGCCGCGCCGTCAGCGCATGGCCTTCGAGATGGTTGATCGCATAGAGCGGCTTGCCGGCGGCTCTGGCGATCGCCTTGCCGGTCATCAATCCCACCAGTAGCCCGCCGATCAGCCCCGGGCCCGACGTGGCGGCGATGGCGTCGACGTCGTTGAGCGACACATTGGCGCGCTTCAGCGCTTCCTCGATCAGCTCGTCGAGTGCCTCAACATGGGCGCGTGCGGCGATCTCTGGCACCACGCCGCCATAGGCGCTATGCTCGTCGAGCTGGGAAAGCACGACATCCGACAGCACGTTGGAATGCCCCTCAGCATCGCGCTCGACGACCGCGGCGGCGGTCTCGTCGCAGCTCGTTTCGATGCCAAGGATGCGCAGAAAGGGAACCATGAAGCCTGTTCGTTGATTGCGATGGGATGGAAACCCGTTTACGAGAACTCCGGTAACAACGGAATAGAGCGGATGCAAACAAAACCTTTCCGGATCGGCACTCGGGGCAGCCCGCTGGCGCTTGCCCAGGCGCATGAGGCCCGCGACAGGCTGATGGCGGCGCATCATCTGCCCGAGGACATGTTCGAGATCGTCGTGCTGACCACCAAGGGCGACCGCATCACCGACCGGTCGCTGGCCGAGATCGGCGGCAAGGGCCTGTTCACCGAAGAGCTCGAACAGAAGCTTGCCGCCGGCGAGCTGGATTTCGCCGTGCATTCCGCCAAGGACATGGCGACGAAGCTGCCCGAGGGGCTTTATCTCTCCGCCTACCTGCCGCGCGAGGATATCCGCGACGCCGTCATCGGCCGCACCGCCCGAAAGCTGATCGACCTGCCGCATGGCGCCACCGTCGGTTCATCCTCGCTCCGCCGCCAGGCGCTGATCCGCCGCATGCGGCCGGATATCAACGTCGTCACCTTCCGCGGCCTCGTCGAAACGCGCCTGCGCAAGCTCGAAGCGGGCGAGGTGGATGCAACCCTGCTGGCGCTTGCCGGCCTGAAGCGTCTCGGCAAGGTCGACGTGCTGACCGATATCCTCGACCCCGACACCTTCCCGCCGGCGCCGGCGCAGGGAGCGATCTGCATCGAAAGCCGCATCGGCGATGCCAGGGTCGACGATCTGCTGGCACCTGTTAACGATGGCCCGACCTTCGACACCGTCTCCTGCGAACGCGCCTTCCTCGCCGCACTCGACGGCTCCTGCCGCACGCCGATCGGCGGTTACGCCGTCTGCGAAGGCGACCTGATCCGGTTCTCCGGCCTCATCATCACCCCCGACGGCCGCAGCCAGCATGCGGTGACGACCGACGGCCACCGCCGCGATGCGGCAGCACTCGGCACCCGCGCCGGCCAGGACGTGCGCGCCAGGGCCGGCAGCGCCTTTTTCGACGACTGGCACTGAAGCGGCCATGCGCGTGCTCGTCACCCGCCCCGCGCATTCGGCGACGAGAACCGCACAACGTCTGCGCGATATGGGCCACGAGCCGCTACTGCTGCCGCTGCGTCAGCCGGTGCACGACAGCAATGCCGCCGCAGACGCGCTCGCCATCACCGGTGGCGCAATCGCGGTGACCAGCGCCGAAGCCATCAGGGTCCTCTCCGCGCTCGGCGAGAAACTTCACCCGCATCTTGCCCGTCCGCTTTTTGCGGTCGGCGAAACCACGGCGGAAGAGGCGCGCAGTCTCGGCTTCCGATCGGTCGCCTCATCCCAGGGCAACGGCGGCGATCTCGCCGATCTCGTCGCGGCGCGGGGCGCCGACGGGTTGCTCTATCTTGCCGGCATGCCCCGCGCCGAAACTTTCGAATCAGGCTTGCGCGAACTCGGCATCCGCTTTTCCGTCGCCGAATGTTATCGCATGCAGCCGATCGTCCCCGGCTCGGCCGAGATCGAAGCGATTTTCTCAAGGTCTGGCCCCGACGCCATTCTCTTCTATTCCCGGCAGACGGCCGAGGATTTCTTTCGCGTGCCGGAACTGAGATCCGCCCTGCCGGAACACAGCGGAATCCGCCTTTTCTGCCTTAGCGAGGCCGTGGCCGAGGCCGTTCCGGCGGCACTTCGAAAAAACGTAGTGATGTCGCCGATGCCGGAAGAGAAAAGCCTTTTGTCGCTGCTTTGAAGGCTCTAGCTGCCCAAATTTGATCTAACCTCTTCCCTTAACTGGCATCACTGTCTAGTTTCGTTGCAATGCAGGATAAAGAGGACCTCATGGTATCGGGAAATCCGCCACGCCATTCGAAGAGCGCCGACGAGCCGGTCACGATCGACCTCGATGCACAGGAATTCGCCGCTGGAGCCGATACCGAAAAGCCGGTAGACAATGAAACCGGCGATGCCGACAGCACTACCGCCGACGCCGGCCTGGCGCCCGAAACCGAGACTGCGTCGCATGCCGAACATGAAGAGAAGCCTGTGATGGATGCGCCGGAGGAGGAACCGGCAGCTCCAGAACCTTCCTTCACCCCTCCTCCTGAACAGCCCGCGCCGAAGAGCGCCGGCACCTCCGGCCTCATTGCCGCCGGCATCTTCGGCGGCCTCGTGGCGCTGCTTGGCGCCGGCGCCATTCAGTATGCCGGTTACCTCCCGGGCTCCTCCGTGCCGCAGACGACCTCGCCCGAGACGGCCAATCTTGCCGGTGAGATCGACGGCCTGAAACAGACCGTCGCCAACCTTGCCGCCAATCCGGCGGGCACGGACGACGGCGAGCTTGCGAAACGCGTCGCTGCGCTGGAAACGACTGCGAGGGCCCCCGCAGTCGCCGCACCAGCCGATTCTGTCAACGTCGAGGCACTCAACCAGAAGATTGCGGAACTGACCGGTCAGGTCGACCAGCTGCGCTCGATGCTTGCCCAGTCTTCCGAGCAGCAGACGACGAACCGCGCCGATATCGCCAAGCGCCTGGAAGAGGCCGAAAAGAAGCTGAGCGAGCCGCGCGAGGACGTCGCCGTTGCCCGGGCGATCGCCGCTGCCGCCCTGAAGGCGGCGATCGATCGCGGTGGCCCGTTCCTGGCCGAACTCGACACCTTCGCCGGCGTCGCGCCCGACGATCCAGCCGTCGCCGACCTCAGAGCCTTTGCCGAGATCGGCATTCCCTCACGCACCGAGCTGGTGGGCGAGGTTCCCGATGTCGCCACCGCGATCGTCGAAGCCGTCAACCAGCCGGATCCGAACCAGAGCTGGTCGGACCGGCTGATGTCGAGCGCCAAGTCGCTGGTGACCGTTCGTCCCGTCGGCAATATCGAGGGTGAAAGCGTCGAAGCTATCGCCGCCCGCATGGAGGAGAAGGTGAAGAACGGCGACCTGCCCGGCGCTTCCGCCGAATGGAACAGCCTGCCCGCCCTCGGCAAACAGGCGTCCGCCGCCTTCAAGCAATCGCTCGAAGCGCGCATCCGCGTCGAGGAACTGGTCGGCGGCGCGCTGTCGAAAGCGGTTTCTGGCACCGGCAAGGAAGGATGAGACCATGCTGATCCGCCTTGTCGTCTTCGCCCTCTTCGTGCTGCTTCTTGCCTATGGCTTCTCCTGGCTGGCCGATCGTCCCGGTGACCTCTCGCTGATCTGGGAGGGCCAGATCTACCAGACGAAGCTGATCGTCGCCGCCAGCGCAATCATCGCGCTGGTCGCCGCCGTGATGATCGCCTGGTGGTTCGTCCGCCTGGTCTGGACCTCGCCGCATTCGGTGACGCGTTATTTCCGCGCCCGCAAGCGGGACCGCGGTTATCAGGCGCTGTCGACCGGCCTGATCGCCGCCGGCGCCGGCAATGCGCTGCTTGCCCGCAAGATGGCCGCCCGCTCGCGCGGCCTGATCCGCGCCGATCAGGAACCGCTGATCAACCTGCTCGAGGCCCAGGCCGCCCTGATCGAAGGTCGCCATGATGAGGCGCGCGCCAAGTTCGAGGCCATGGCCAACGATCCCGAGACGCGCGAGCTCGGTCTGCGCGGCCTCTATCTGGAAGCCCGCCGTCTCGGGGCCAACGAGGCCGCCCGCCAATATGCCGAAAAGGCTGCCGACAACGCGCCTTATCTTCCCTGGGCCGCACAGGCGACGCTCGAATATCGCAGCCAGGCTGGCCGCTGGGATGATGCGATCCGCCTGCTCGAACAGCAAAAGGCCGCCCGCGTCGTCGAAAAGGCCGAAGCCAACCGTTTGCACGCCGTCCTCTTGACGGCGCGCGCCGGCGAGAAGCTGGAAAGCAACCCGACGGGTGCCCGCGACGACGCTCTGCAGGCGTTGAAGCTAGCCGCCGATTTCATTCCGGCAGCCCTCATCGCCGCAAAGGCGCTGTTTCGCGAAGGCGGCGTGCGCAAGGCCGCCTCGATCCTTGAACAGGCATGGAAATCGGCCCCTCATCCTGAAATCGGCCAAGCCTATGTCAGGGCCCGCAGCGGCGATTCGACGCTCGACCGGCTGAAGCGTGCCGAACGGCTGGAAGGGCAGCGCCCGAACAACGTCGAATCCCTTCTCGTCGTCGCCCAGGCAGCCCTCGACGCGCAGCAATTCGCCAAGGCTCGCGCCAAAGCGGAGGCAGCGGCGCGCATGCAGCCGCGTGAAGCAGCCTACCTGCTTTTGGCCGACATCGAGGAAGCCGAGACCGGAGACCAGGGCCGCGTGCGCCATTGGCTGGCCCAGGCGCTCAAGGCGCCGCGCGATCCGGCCTGGGTGGCAGACGGCTTCGTATCGGACAAGTGGCTGCCGGTATCGCCGGTGACCGGCCGCCTCGACGCCTTCGAATGGAAGGCGCCCTTCGGCCAGATCGAGGGTACGCTCGAAGACGGTTCGGCCCCGGCCTCTATCGAAACGGCTTTGAAGACATTGCCGCCGCTGCGTGACGTCAGACCGGAAAGCCCCGTCAACGACCATCGCATCATCGAGTTGGAACGCGCTGCGACGATTGCCGAGGCCGTGCGCCCCGCGCCGGCACCAGCACCGGCACCGGCAAAACCGAAACCCGCCGAACCGGCCGTGAGCGATAAAGCGCCGGCGCCGAGCGAGGCAAAACCTTTCTTTGGCGGACTGCCGGATGATCCCGGCGTTCGCGATCCCAGGGTGGAACCGGAACCCAAGACACGGCTCCGCCTTTTTTGAAATGGAACGAAAACCGCATGTTCGAACGCTTTCAGGCATTCTTCCAGAAGCTCACCGCCGACAACCCGAAGAAAGGCTTTGCCCCTGATGATCCACGCATCACAGTGGCAGCGCTCTGCATGCAGGTCATGGAGGCCGACGGTCAGATCAAAGCCAGCGAGAAGAAGCGGCTGCGCAAACTCCTGAAGGAGCAGTATGCGCTCGACGGCAAGCAGCTCGATGCTCTGATGGCCGCCGGTCTCGAGGCCGAAAGCTCCGCCGTCGACTATTATCGCTTCACCGCCGATCTGAAACGTCATCTCAATACCGAGCAACGGCTGGAACTAATCGGCATCCTCTGGGACATCGTCTATGCCGATGGCGAGCGCAGCGAGATGGAAGACCATGTGATCTGGCGTATCGCCGATCTGCTCGGCGTCTCCTCGCGCGAGCGCATCCAGAAGCGGCAGGAGGCCGCCGCCAGGGTGACAGATGTCCAGGTTGCGCAAGATGATGCCGACTGAGCAAAACCCGAACCGCGACGAGCGCCCGATCCTCATCGTCCTGCATCAGGAGCGGTCGAGCCCCGGCCGTGTCGGCCAATTGCTCGTCGAAAAGGGCTACCGCCTCGATATCCGTCGCCCGGTTCTCGGCCAGCCGCTTCCGACAACACTTGAAGACTATGCCGGCGCCGTCGTCTTCGGCGGGCCGATGAGCGCCAATGATCCCGATGACTTCGTCAAGAAGGAGATCGACTGGATTGATATTCCGCTCCGGGAAAAACGCCCCTATCTCGGTATCTGCCTCGGCGCGCAGATGCTGGTGCGTCATCTCGGCGGCAAGGTGCAGTCGAATGCCGACGGCTCGACGGAGATCGGCTGGTATCCGCTGCACCCGACCGAGAAGGGCCGCCTGCTGATGCACTGGCCGAAGATGGTCTATCATTTCCACCGCGAAGGCTTCGAGCTGCCGCGTGGCGCCGACCTGCTGGCCGAAGGCGATGCCTATCCGAACCAGGCCTTCCGCTACGACGGCAACGCCTGGGGCCTGCAGTTCCATGCCGAACTGACCCGGGTGATGATGCATCGCTGGGTCGTGCATGGCGCCCATCGCTTCATCCTGCCGAACGCCCAGCAGGGCCGCGAACATCTCGAAGGCCGCATGCTGTTCGACGCGCCGCTGAAAGCCTGGCTGACCGAATTTCTCGACATCGTCTTCGAGGGAAAGACGGCGAAGGCGGCGTCCTCTATCGCTCTTCGCGCCTAAAGCGCGTCGCGCTTTAGGTCTTTATTTTCAACGCATGTCGTTATCGCAAAACTTAAACCGATTCCGACGATGCGCTGGGCGCGTCGAGCGTATCGATCCCACGCAGTTTGGGGAAACTCGACGCCCAGATCGCCGCCACGACAAGCGTCCCGACACCGCCGATGACAACCGCCGGCACCGCGCCGAACAGCGCCGCCATCGTGCCCGCCCTGAATTCCCCGAGTTCGTTCGAAGCGCCGACGAAGACCATGTTGACCGCATTGACACGGCCGCGCAGATGATCCGGCGTCCAGAGCGCAATCAGGCTCTCGCGTACATAGACCGACACCATGTCGGCCGCACCCATCAGCGCCAGCGCCGCGATCGAGACCTCGGTGTTGGTCGAGACGCCGAAGATGATCGTTCCGACGCCGAACAGGGCGACGCCGATGAACATGTAGATGCCGGCGCGATGTCTGAGCGGATAGGCGGCAAGGAAGATCGCCATGACGATGGCGCCAAGTCCCGGTGCGGCGCGCAGCAGTCCGAGGCCCCAGGGACCGAGGGTGAGGATATCGCGTGCGAAGATCGGCATCAGCGCCGTGGCCCCGCCGAGCAGCACGGCGAAGAGATCGAGCGAGATCGCCCCGAGCACCACCTTTTCGGCGCGGATGAAGCTGAAGCCGCCGAGGATCATCGCCCAGCTCTTGGTCTCGCCGGTCGTCTTCTGCACCGGTTTCGGGATCATGTAGAGAAGGGCCGCACCGAGCACGGAAAAGATCACCGCCACCGTATAGGCAGTCGGCGCACTGACACCGTAGAGCAGGCCACCGAGCACCGGCCCGGTGATTGCCGCGAGCTGCCAGGAGGACGAATTCCAGGCGATCGCATTGGAGAGTGCCTCCTCCGGCACGAGATTGGGCGCCAGCGACTGCACCGCCGGCGACATGAAGGCGCGCTCGATGCCGAAGATCAAAAGCACCGCGAAGACAGGCAGCGGCGTAAAGCTTCCCATCAAAGTCATGACAAGCAGTGCCAGCGTGCAGAGCGCGCTCACCAGCGAACAGAGTGCGGCGATCGCCCGGCGATTGTACCGGTCGGCCACCGAACCGGTGACGAGGATGAGCAGCAGCGACGGCAGGAACTGCACGAGACCGATCAAGCCGAGATAGATCGCGCTGCCCGTCTGGTCGTACATCTGCCAGCCGACGGCGACGCTGACGATCTGCTGCGAGAAGGAAAGCAGGAAGCGCGCGAAGAAGAACCGCGTGTAGGACGAATGCCGGAACGCGGCAAAACGGTCTCCGGTGGGCGAAAACGACATGGATGTTTTCCGAGGAGACGGGCGCCGGAATAGCTGCAATGCCGCCCGTTAAACATGATTCACCGTGCGTTTCCACACGGCACTTGCCCGTTTAGTCGCCAATGTCTACATGTCTGTCAACAACGAATTGGAGACGATGATGTTTGCGCTGTTTCAAACCATTGATTTGGCTTTGAATATTTACACCTGGATCCTGATTGCCAGTGCCATTTTTTCCTGGCTCTATGCTTTCAATGTTATCAATTCAAGCAATCAGTTCGTCAATTCGGTCGGCACATTCCTCTATAATGTCACCGAACCGGTGCTGAAGCCGATCCGCCGCCTGCTGCCGAACCTTGGCGGCATCGACATTTCGCCGATCATCCTGCTGCTGATCATCTTCTTCCTGCGAACCCTGCTTTGGACCACGGTGTACCCGCTGGTCGCTTGAGCCGTCCCTGGAGCCTTTTCGGTGACCATCTGCGCCTTGCCGTCCGGCTGACGCCGAATGGCGGGCGTGACGCGATCGATGGCATTGAGGCCGACGGCGAGGGTGAATCTTTCCTGAAGGCACGCGTCACTGCCGTGCCCGAGAAGGGCAAGGCCAACAAGGCGCTCATCCTTTTGATCGCAAGATCCCTGCGCATTCCCAAATCCAGCGTCAGCCTCGTCTCGGGTGAGACCGCGCGCAAAAAAATCCTCCGGATCGACGGCGATCCGGAGGATTTGGTAAAAAAGCTCGAGATATTTTTAGGCTGAGCGATCAGCCTTTCTTCTTGGCGCGCTCGACGGCTTCGAGGATGAGTTCGCCTGCTTCCTTGGAGTCGCCCCAGCCGAAGATCTTCACCCACTTGCCGGGTTCCAGATCCTTGTAGTGCTCGAAGAAGTGCTCGATCTGCTTCAGCGTGATCTCGGGAAGATCGGTGTAGTCCTTCACCTTCTCATAGCGCAGCGTCAGCTTCGGCGACGGCACGGCGATGATCTTCTCGTCCTTGCCGGAATTGTCTTCCATCTTCAGGACGCCGATCGGGCGCACATTGATGACGCAGCCGGGAACCAGCGGGCGGGTGCTGGCGATCAGCACGTCGATCGGGTCTCCATCTTCCGACAGCGTGTGCGGCACGAAACCATAATTGCCCGGATAGGTCATCGGCGTATAGAGGAAACGGTCGACCACCAGCGTGCCGGCTTCCTTGTCCATCTCATACTTGATGGGATGACCGCCGACCGGAACCTCAACGATAACGTTGACGTCCTCAGGTGGATTATTACCGATTGCAATGGCGTCGATGCGCATAAGAAACTCCCGCGAGGTTGAATGTGCTGGCAGCCAGATAATCAGTTTCATGTGGCAACGCAACATCGCACAGCGCCAATGCTTGACTGCACCGGCCCACATTCACATCAAAAGTTTCCAATAGGAGATAGGCGAACATCGACTCCAGCGCCGCGGCGTCTTTTCAGACGCCGAGCGCACTGTGGCACCTTGAACGGCCGTTCAGCTCCAGATGAAGCCGATCTTCTTCAATTGCCTGTGGTCGAAACTTTCCATGCCTTCGCAGAAATCGACGCCGCCATGATTGCGGTAGAAGTGGCTGGCGGTCTCGTTATCCTCGAGGCACCAGACGACCAGCCCGTTGCAGCCGAGCGACTTCAAGAGCCGGCGCGCTTCGCCGAACAGCATCCTGCCGAGGCCGATGCCCTGATACTCAGGCCGAAGATAAAGCTCGTAAATTTCGCCTTCCTGCGGCAGAGCGCGGGCGCGGTTGAGGCCGAGCGTCGCATAGCCGGCAACTGTTCCGGCAACATCGAGAACCAGCAGCGTTGCCGGTCCGCGCGTCGCCTTGCGCCACCAGCTTTCGCCGCGCCGCTCGATCATCTGCGTCAGCGCGCGATGCGGAATGATGCCCGCGTAGGTGTGTTGCCAGGCAAGCCTGTGTGTTTCCGATATGGCTCGGGCATCTTGCGGCTCGGCCCGCCGGACATCGATGGACAACGTCTTCATAACGTTTACTCTGGTCCCGCCGAGGGCAATTAACCATATGCACAGGGGCATTGTGATCGATTGCCCACAGACTTGATATGTGGACGACGATCAAAAGTTAACGCTTTTTTAACGATTGTCACAAGATGGAATCGACGCGGCGCACAATAAAAAAACCCCGGCGCGAGGGCCGGGGTTTTGAAGGATTTCTCTCCAGCGCCGCGCCTCTTTTCGAGAGCCGCAAGACGCTATAGCACTTTGAATGGCGCTCAGAGCGCCGCCTTCGTCTTTTCGAAACGCTTGCGATCGTTTGCGTCGAGATACATCTTGCGCAGACGAATATTCTTCGGGGTCACTTCCATCAGCTCGTCATCCTGGATCCAGGAGAGCGCGCGATCAAGCGTCATGCGGATCGGCGGCGTCAGCTTCACCGCTTCGTCCTTGCCGGCGGCGCGGATGTTGGTGAGCTGCTTGCCCTTTAGGACGTTGACTTCAAGGTCGTTGTCGCGCGAATGGATGCCGATGATCATGCCGGCATAGACCTTTTCGCCCGGCTCGATGATCATCGGGCCGCGATCTTCCAAGTTGAACATCGCATAGGCGACGGCTTCGCCGGGAGCGTTGGCGAGCAGCACGCCGTTGACGCGGCCACCGATCACACCCTTGTAGGGCTGATAGTCGTGGAACAGGCGGTTCATGATCGCCGTGCCGCGCGTATCCGTCAGCAGCTCCGACTGGTAGCCGATCAGGCCACGGGTCGGTGCGTAGAAACGCAGGCGAAGGCGGTTGCCGCCCGACGGACGCAGCTCGACCATTTCGGCCTTGCGCTCGGACATCTTCTGCACGACGACACCGGAATGTTCTTCGTCGACGTCGATGACGACTTCTTCGACCGGCTCAAGAAGCTGGCCGCTTTCATCCTTGTGCATCACGACGCGCGGACGCGACACGGCAAGCTCGAAGCCTTCGCGACGCATGGTTTCGATGAGAACGGCGAGCTGAAGTTCGCCGCGGCCGGACACGTAGAACGAATCCTTGCCTTCGGCTTCTTCGATCTTCAGGGCGACGTTGCCTTCTGCTTCCTTGAAGAGACGGTCGCGGATGACGCGTGAGGTCACCTTGTCGCCTTCGGTGCCGGCCAGCGGGCTATCGTTGACGATGAAGGACATGGTGACGGTCGGCGGATCGATCGGCTGCGCCGGCAACGGTATTGTGATCGAAGGATCGCAGAAGGTATCGGCGACCGTGCCCTTGGAAAGGCCGGCAATCGCGATAATATCGCCCTGATGCGCTTCGTCGATCGCCGTGCGCTCGATGCCGCGGAAAGCGAGAATTTTCGAAATACGGCCGGTTTCGATCGTCTTGCCGTCGGCGTGGAGAACCTTCACCGCCTGGTTCGGCTTGATGGAACCGGAATTGATACGACCGGTGATGATGCGGCCGAGGAAGGGGTTGGCTTCGAGGATCGTGCCGATCATCGTGAACGGACCTTCGTGGACGGTCGGCTCCGGAACATGCTTGAGCACCAGGTCGAGAAGCGGCGTAAGACCCTGATCCTTCGGACCTTCCGGATTGACGTTCATCCAGCCGTCGCGGCCGGAACCGTAGAGGATCGGGAAGTCGAGCTGCTCGTCGGTCGCGTCGAGATTGGCGAAAAGATCGAAGACTTCGTTGATGACTTCTTCGTGGCGGCCATCAGGACGGTCGATCTTGTTGATCGCGACGATCGGACGAAGACCGACCTTCAACGCCTTGGAGACAACGAACTTGGTCTGCGGCATCGGGCCTTCAGAGGAGTCGACGAGAACGATCGCGCCATCCACCATCGAGAGAATGCGCTCGACTTCACCGCCAAAGTCGGCGTGGCCGGGGGTGTCGACGATGTTGATGCGGACACCCTTCCATTCCACCGAGGTCGCCTTGGCGAGAATGGTGATGCCGCGTTCTTTTTCGAGATCGTTCGAGTCCATCACGCGTTCAGCGACACGCTGATTTTCGCGGAACGAGCCGGACTGCTTGAGAAGCTCATCCACCAGGGTCGTTTTGCCATGGTCAACGTGCGCGATGATCGCGATATTGCGAAGTGACATATGTGAAATCTCTGAGGCTGGGGCGCACGCTCTAGAGGGCGCGCCTATTAGTTTGGGGCGTCCATACAGTTTTTTTTGCGTTTGCGAAAGGGGGGAACGCGCAAAAGCTGCGGCAAGGCTGTCGCCCCGCCGCATCATAGCGTGTCATCAAATTGTCTTAGGCGTCGCTGCCTGTCAATTCCTCGAAGGTCGAAAGTCCCTTTTTGACGAGCATCGCATCCGGGCTCGGCAGCTTGCCGCGGAAGGCCTTGTAAGCGTCTTCCGGATCGACCGAACCGCCGACGGAATAGATATTCTCCTTGAGCTTGCGGGCCATTTCGCCGTTGAAGGCGTCTCCCGTCTCCTCGAAGGCGGCAAAGGCGTCGGCGTCGAGCACCTCCGACCACATGTAGGAGTAATAGCCGGCCGAATAGCCGCCGGAGAAGATGTGCTGGAAGTGCGGCGTCGCATGGCGCATGACGATCGACTTCGGCATGCCGATCTCGGCCAGCACCTCGCCCTGCACCGCCATCGGGTCCTCGACGGCCTTTCTCGTGTGAAACGCCATATCGACCAGCGCCGACGAGGTGAACTCGACGGTATTGAAGCCGGCATTGAAGGTGCGGGCGGCAAGCACCTTATCGAGCAGGGCCTGCGGCATCGGATCGCCGGTTTCGACATGCAGGGCATAGCGCTTCAGAATATCGGGCACCGTCAGCCAGTGCTCATAGAGCTGCGAGGGCAGCTCGACGAAATCGCGCGAGACGCCGGTGCCCGCAACCGAGGGATAGGTGACGTTCGAAAGCATGCCGTGCAGCGCATGGCCGAATTCGTGGAACAGCGTGCGGGCATCGTCGAGCGACAGCAGCGCCGGCTTGTCTTCCGCCGGCTTGGCGAAGTTGCAGACATTATAGATGATCGGCAATTCGCCGTGGCGGCCGTTCTTCAGCTGCAGCTTGTGCTGCGATTGCAACGAGCTCATCCAGGCGCCTGATCGTTTCGAACTGCGGGCGAAATAATCGCCGAGGAAGAGGGCGACGAGCTTGTCCTCGCGGTCCCTGATTTCGAACACCCTGACGTCAGGGTGATAGGCGGCCACGCCCTTCTTCTCGACGGCCCGGATGTCGAACAGCCGGCCGGCCACGTCGAAGCAGGCTTCGATGATCTTCTCGAGCTGTAGATAAGGCTTGAGCTCGGCTTCGGAGAAATCGAACTTCCGTGCGCGGATCTTTTCGGCATAGTGGCGCCAGTCCCAGGGCATCACCTCGTGGTTCCGGCCTTCCTCGGCGATCAGTGCCGCGATATCGATCTCCTCCTCGCCGGCGCGTTTCACCGCCCGCGCCCAGACAGCCCTCAGCAGGCCGTTCACCGCATCCGCCGTCTTCGCCATCGTGTTGTCGAGCTTCAGCTCGGCGAAATTGTCGTAGCCAAGCAGCGTCGCCACCTGATGGCGCAGCGCCAGCGTTTCCTTGATGACGGCGCGGTTATCCGTCTCTCCGGCATTTTCGCCGCGCGCCACCCACGCCTTGAAAGCCTGCTCGCGCAGATCGCGGCGCTCCGAAAAGGTGAGGAACGGCTCGATGATCGAGCGTGACAGCGTCACGGCATACTTGCCCTCCTCGCCGCGTTCGCGCGCTGCTGCCGCCATCGCGTCGCGAAGGAATTCCGGCAGGCCCTCCAGCTCGGGTCCATCAGAAAGCACCAGAGCCCAGGCCTTCTCGTCGGCCAGCACGTTCTGGCCGAATTGCGTCCCGAGGCCGGCAAGCTTTTCATTGATCGCGGCGAGTTTTTCCTGCTCGGCCTTTTCGAGCTTGGCGCCCGATTTGACGAAGCCTTTCCAGTGGCGCTCCAGCACGCGTGTCTGTTCGAGCGTCAGACCAAGCGTCTCGCGGCTCTCCCAGAGCGCGTCGATGCGGGCAAAAAGCGCTGCATTCATCCCGATCTTCGAATAGTGGCGCGACATCTTCGGCGAGATCTCCCGCTCCAGCGCCTGGATCACATCATTAGTATGGGCGCCCGCCTTGTTCCAGAACAGCGACGAAACGCGCGACAGCGCGTCGCCGGCAATCTCCAGCGCCACGACCGTATTGTCGAATGTCGGCGCATCGCCGTTTCCGGCGATCTCGTCGATCTCCTTTTCATGCGCGGCAAGCGCGGCTTCGAAGGCGGCGGCAAAATCACCGTCATCAACAGCATCGAAACGCGGCAGACCGTGAAGACCGTCCCAGGTCACCAGCGCCGGATTGAAATCATGTGGAGAAGGCATCGGAGAATTCCTTTTGGCATGCAGATGGATCGTCAATATAGGAGAGCCGTCATAGAATTGGTATGTTGCCGGGAAGGACCTTTTGCCTCGCCTGGCAAATCTGGCGGGGGCCTGCCAAATCCGGTGGACAACAATTGATACGTGAAAATTAACCAATCGTTAACGATTGACGCGAATCACGCGCAAGCGCTAGTTTTCCGATGTTCTTCTTGTAAGGGGACATGCGCCATGGAAATTTTTTCTGTGCGGTCTTCTCAGAGTTTGCTTTTTAAAAACAATCCTAATAACGCAAAAAGTTCGAAGACCTCTGATATTCAAATCGAGACCAGAGCTCCGGCCTTGGCCTCGTTCCAGATCGAAGACGAAGTTGGCGAAGGCCCGGATTTCACCGCGGTCAGCCCTGGAGAACTGCGCAACTACGCACGCCAGGGTTTCGACAGTGGCCTGATCGATCAAAACACCTACGCCGCGATCTCCGAACCGCTGCCGATGCATGCGATCGATCCGCTCGGCAACATCATCGATCTCTCCAGCGTCACCGACGGCACCAGCTTCAATTTCCTCGATTACTACCAGAACCAGCTGCAGATCGCCATGTCGATCGGCGATTCTGAAGAGGTCCAGACGCTGAAATCGATCGTCAGCTTCCTGAATGCCTGACCTCACGCATGCATAAATCAAAGACAAGCGCGTCGCATGTCTCGGGCACGACGCGCTTTAATCAGGCCTTGCGCCAGCCGAGCAGGCCGGGCGTTGCGTGCCAGAGCGCCTGAGCGGCAAATCCCATGAAAAGCACGCCGGAGCAGCGCACGATCAGCCGCTCATGGGCGCGATAGAAGCGCCGCACCGTGCCGGCGCCGATGATGCCGATCAGGATGATGTCGGCCGTCACGAAACCGACGAACGACACGACGAGCAGCACCGGCAGCGCCTCGAAATCGAGAGCGCCGGCCGAGCCTGCAACGAGTGCGGTGAAGGTGGCGAGCGCCACCGGATAACCCTTTGGATTGGTGACGCCGAAGATCAGTCCGCGGCGAAACGGCCGCTCGACCACAACAAGCGCCTGCCCTTCCGCTTTCGGCTTGGCATTGACGGCGCTCCAGCCGATCCAGGCGAGGTAGAAACCGCAGGCAAGGCCAAGCAGGTCGAAGACGAAGGTTCCGATCGTCTTTGCCCCGACGATCGCGATCAGCGCCAGCGACGACCAGATGAGATCCCCGACCAGATGCCCCATCATGAAGAAGGCGCCGGCCTTGCGGCCCTGCCCGGCACCGATACCGAGCAGCTGCAAGAAGGCGGGGCCTGGAATGAGCACGTAAAAGAGCGCCGCCAGAAAAGCGCCAAAGAGCAAAGGCTGCGTCATGGAAATGCTCCGGAGGATGATGACGGCAGACTAAGCGATCACGGCCATCCGTCAAGGGTGGTGCACTGCCACGAAGAGTGGGATCAGGTAGCAAACGCTACCGGAGGCGGACATCTGTTCGTTGTTGAAGGATGCGGCTGCTTTGCGCCCGCAATTCGGTCATCCAAGAGCCAGATCGTCTACGCCGAAAGCTGCTGCCCGCGGCGGCTCAGATTCAAACCGGCCTAAATGACCGGGGGTCAGGGAATTTGCTGCCCGGCCGTTTTGGGGTCACGGCTGTCAAGACGCGGACCGGCTTCTGCAGGAGTGCGTGCCAATTTTCCGGCTGGGGTGACGGGTCTTCGTTGCTGGGCTGTATCCGTCAGAACCACTCGCCTTCGATGGTTCAAGCCCTCATCCGGGGGGGTTTGGCAAACACACTAAGACCGAGCCATTCCTGCATGTCGCGCGCGAGGACCCTGTCCCCTTCAAGTTTCAGCGTTTCTGCATCGGTTTCCTGACGTATGGTCGTGAGGCCCATCCAAATTGCGGTCATCGAACGGAGCGACCCTTCAACGAGAGGGTCTACATCATAGCCCGGATCGAAGTTGCAGAGATCGACTTTTCCGTTTTCGACCACAAGCCACCAGCTCTTTTGCGCAGCCGAAAGTTCCGGGTACAGAAACTGTATCGTACAACGGCGGGTCGGAAGTCTTCTTGTATCGAGGCTCCGCCGCATGTCCCACATGAGCAGAGAAGGGTCGAGATTCTTCAAGGAAAGTCGCGATTCCATCCACCGTTGAGCCCAATTTCCGAGACCTATGATCAGAGGTCTCAATTCTTCGCCCGCTGCCGTGAGTTGGTAATCGGTAATGCCGCTCGCACTCCTTGTCACCGTGATGACGCCCGATTGTTCCAGTTCTTTCAGTCGTTTTGATAGGAGTGCCGGAGACATTTTTGGTAGACCGCGACGCAACTCATTAAAGCGCGTCGATCCGCAAAGGAATTCCCGGACGACCAAGGTCGTCCACCGCGAGCAGAGGATTTCCGACGCCATTGATACTGGACAGAATTGCCCGTAGCCGTCACGCTCTACCATAAGGACCTCCAACGGTCTGGATCAGGCACAATATTGCAAAACAACCGGTCCGCCAAATGCTCCTCGCCCAGCCATACGGAGGCGCAGTTCAGTACAGTTCGTGTACTAGCCACAATTGTGAAACGAGCGCAGAGTTTCATCCTCACGAGATAGGAGGCATTGATATGCTCGGGCCTGCAGAACCAAAACAGAACCTTGCCAGCGGTCGGACCATTGTCGAACTAATCAATTCGGTCCTGCCCACCATCGCGCAACGCGCCGCATCGATCGACGAGAGCGACACCTTCGTCGGCGAGAATTACGCGCTTCTAAAGGAATCTGGACTTGTGCGGGCAGGCGTTCCAATCGAATTGGGCGGGCTGGGCGCGGAAGTGCCCGAACTTTCTGAGATGCTCAAATCCATTGCTCGTGCATGTGGGTCCACTGCGCTTGCCTTTTCCATGCATACCCATCAAGTCGCCATCCCCGCCTGGCGCTGGCGGCATCAAAAGGTGGCCGCGGTGGAACCGCTCCTGAGACGTGTTGCATCGGAGCAAATCATATTGCTCTCGAGCGGCGGATCGGACTGGATCGGCGGATCGGGCAAGGCCATGAAAGTTGATGGCGGATACCGGATCACCGCGCGTAAACGCTTCACGTCCGGCGCGGCGGCAGGAAACATCCTGATGACCGGTGCCGTTTATGAAGAACAGGACGGCGCGCGCTCCGTCATTCATTTCGGCGTTCCGATGGCATCGCCAGAGGTTTCGATAGAGGATACGTGGCGAACACTTGGAATGAGGGGAACCGGGTCAAACGATATCATCATCGAAAACCTCTTCGTGCCGGATGCGAGTGTCGCATTTTCCAGAAGCGCGGGGCAATGGCATCCAGTATTTCAAGTCATCGCCATGATCGCGTTTCCTCTGATCTACGCGGTCTATCTTGGCGTCGCCGAGAGCGCCCGCGACATCGCAGTCAAGATGGTCCGTAGCAAGGCCAACAGCGATCATGTGATCGGGTTGGTCGGGCGCATGGAAACCTCTCTGAGGGCCGCACAGATCGCGCATCGCTGGATGTTAGAGGTAGTTGCTCGAAACGAACCGTCCGCGGAAACCGTCAACGAGGTTATGATCGGCCGCTCCATGGTCGCACGGCATGCTATCGAGGTGACGGAGCTTGCAATGGAGGTCGCAGGCGGCGCGGCATTCTATCGAGAGAACGGGCTGGAGCGCTGCTTCCGTGACATACAGGGCGCTCGCTATCATCCGATGCAGCCTGGAGCCCAGGCGCAATACGCGGGTTCATTCGCGCTCGGACTTCCCACCGAGAAGATTTTCTAGCGCCCGGCGCAACGACGAACTCCGCGGAATCATAGGCTAGGTGGGTAGTTTGACGTCCAGAATTCGAATCCAGAAATTTCCGGCTATCGGCGTTGGCTTGAACAGACCGGCGGTCTTAGTCCACTGTACACCGATAGGCATGGCGGCCTTGTAGCGATGCCAAAATAACAACGCTGCCACCGGTGGTGGGCCGAACTACTCATCGAGAAACATTGCGATATCGGAATGTTCGTTCAAGCTAACAATGAGCAAAGGCACACGGAGAGCCAGCGCCGCACGATAGGTCGCAAGCACGGACCGTTCCTGATGTTCAGCTAGCTCCTCTGACGATCGGAAGGGTCTCGTCCTCCGCGTATCCGACAAACGTCGCAACGCGATCTTTTCAACGTCATCGACCAAGACAACGAAGCGGGAAACACCGATAGCCGAAAAAATTGAAGGCGAAATTTCCACCAGTCCATCAGGGGTATCTATGATGGTATGACCGTCGAGAACGATCAATCCTTCTTTCGGCGCGTGTCTCATGAAACCGGATAGCAGAAGGGTCTGGTTGTCGTCGATATTTCCCTCGCGCAGAAGATCGTGGGCTACAGGCTTGCCTTGGCGCTCCTGCCTCTCCGACTTGATGAGATCACTGGCCTGCAAGTGCTCAAAAACAAGTCTTCGTCGCGCATCTTCGAGAAGTGTCGACTTCCCGATGCCTGACAGACCTGCCAAGGCAACAACCTTCCGCCTGCTCATGCTTGAAATCCGAGGTCTATCTGCGAAAGCAGGTTATCCAGACGAGGGCGCGGTATGCGAAAGATCGATTGAGGCGGATGCTCCGCAATAACCTTACTTTCTCTAAGCTGCTTCAGCCCGATAGCCGGATCAATATACGCGGCGAGCAGGTAGTTTATGACTTTGACGGGCGATTCGGCAGATGCCTGCCAACCCTCAAGGTCTTTTTCACTATATACTGACCGCCCGCCTGTCATCTGGAGCAGCTCTCTCGTGGATCGCGCAAGACGAACGTCCTCGAGTATTCCAATTGCCGACAGTGCCTGCGACGGTGATAACAACGATTTGCCCTTGTAGAAGAATAGGATTGAACCTGCCGGGCCCAAATTAGATGGTGCCCGGCACAGATACACCTTTCGGATTGTGTTTCCTGGTCGCCGCGGGCCTCCTCCTCCGAGTGCTCCGAAGAGATCCAACTGGTTCTGCTGCCTGAGATCTGGATAGAGGATATCGTGGTACCCCTCTTTGATCGGGATGCCAAACGCCGCAGTGTCCGGCATGATGGCGAAGCGCGGATAATTCACCCGATGGACATCAAAGTGATTGTCGCCATCTCCCGGCGTGGGTGCGCGCGTGCCCATGCGTTTTTCATAGATCCTCTCATCGTCCTCTTTTGTCGCAGTGTGGGTGAACCCGAAATACTCAAGAAGATCGATGAGGGAGGTCTGGCCCTCGTACGTGGTGACATAGACGAGGTCATATTTGTTCTTTTGAGCGAACCAGAAGACCTTCTTCAAAAGCAATTCACCGAGTTTAAGGCCACGCCTCTCTGGCCGAACCTTGAACGTGCAGATCTTCAGTATCTTGTTGGCTTTTTCAGTTGCGTCAGTATCCGAGCCGGTCTCATCCTTTCTGACGAGAAGGCCGGCAATTCCGTCGTCCTCGATGATCCAGCAAAGGCGCCGCTGCTTTACGCATTTTTCCGACCACCATTTATCAAAACCAGGATAGTCCTCCCGGAGACTGTCAAAGATAGTGTCCGTCAGGGGTATCGCGTGAGCGACGACCTCATCGATGAAACGTACCGGCGCTTCGATCGGCTCATAAGTCGTTCGAAGGAGCTGAACAGCGTCTGCTACATAGAGCACGCGGCGACCGAGTTCTGGAGAATGGCGCCTGGCCCGCTCGTGGAGACCTCTGTCCTGGCTTACAAGAAAGTCCACGGCGCCGATGTGAAGAGCATGCAGCAGGGTCGCATCGACTATGTCGTTGTGCTTCGGAAGAGGCCCGAATGCGTTCGAAAGCTCTGTCACGCTCAAGCCGCGGACTTTTGATAGGGATTGAAATTTACCGAGCTTACTCAGAGATATCGCTCGACGGGCTGTATCCTTGTCGCGACCAACATCGTCGCGTGCCGCCTCATGCACGAAAATATCGACCTTGTGCTTGGCGGCGAGGCTTGTAAGTGCGGAAAAGGCCGGCTCTACGGTTTTATTGTCTTCCAGATGAATAATTACATTTGTATCAATCAGATATGTTTGTGTGCTCATTCCGCAGTGCCTTTTGAAGGTCGGGCTTCGCGTAGAGGAAAGACTGCGGAGCCTTAAATCCAAATCGCTCCTTCAGTTCAGGCAAGGTCAGCGGCCTCGTAAATCGGCGCGGTGCCGACAGTTTTAGTGCAAAGCCTTCTTCCAGGCCACTAAAGTACTCGTCAAAATCGGCTTTCGTGATCGATGCAGATCGGCCGTGCTTTTTCCACAGGACAGAGAGTTCGAGACGTTCAACGGTCTCAATTTTAATAGCGCCCACCAAAGCCATTTCTGGAGAAGTAGAATAGATATAGGCCGTAGCGCCGGGAGATACGGACAAAGGGAAACGTCTTCTCAGCTCGATGGTCTTCACGCCATCGAAAATCTTGCCCGAATAGTTCGGCTTTATGCTGATAACGATGTCCCGTTTTGCAGGGCGGGCATCGTCGCGATCGCCAAAAATCGGAAGGATATACTGATCGTCGTCGGCATCGGCTCCGCCAAGCTCGGCTTGGATCCGCACTCCGAACTCCGAATGAACTGGAAATGCTGCATCGATGCGCAAGCTGGCACCGAGAGCCTCGACGTAGCGCTGCAACGAGGAGATCTGGACATCGCCTCGTTGTTCGATCTTGGAGATCGCTGCTTGCCCGACGCCCAAACGCTTGGCCATCTCGAGTTGAGTAAAGCCCGCAGCCTGCCTCAACGCCCTGAGAGATCGACCCACAACGCGTCCCGCGTCGCCATCGGCAACCCGGACGGCGTCAACAAATTCGAGTTCAACCGACATTGTTCGACACCACTGCTTTCCGAATCATATTCCCGAATATTCCTTCAAGGGAATAGCACCGCTCGGAGATCCCATGCAACTGCGGAAGTGGCGAACGGATTACCGACTAGATAGCGTCAGTCGAGGGGCCGGTTTGCAGAATAGCCACCCGTTTATTTGATGTCCGAATGCTATTGGCAGCTTCCGCGAGGAAAGCTAGGCATGGCTGCTTTTTAACGGTTTCGGTGCAAAGCTGCCGGTCATCAATCGGTCCCCTAGCGGTCGTCTATCCAAGCCGAGCCGATGTCCATTGTTGGTGCAATCCGGCCATCCAGAACGCTCCAAGAGGTTGGTGGCATTTGCTACCTCACTCCACGAAAAAGCCCGCGCGGCGATGCCGGCGGGCTGATATCCGGTTCGACGGCGAACCGTGATTATTTCACGAGGTTGCGCTTGGCGAGCGTGCGCAGGCGCAACGCATTCAGCTTGATGAAGCCGGCCGCATCCTTCTGGTCGTAGGCGCCCTGGTCATCTTCAAAGGTGACGAGCTTGTCGGAATAGAGCGACTTTTCGCTTTCGCGGCCGATGACCATGACGTTGCCCTTGTAGAGCTTCAGCGTCACTTCGCCTTCGACATGCTCCTGGCTCTTGTCGATCAGCGCCTGCAGCATCTCGCGCTCCGGCGAGAACCAGAAGCCGTAATAGATCAGCTCGGCGTAACGCGGCATGATGTCGTCCTTGAGATGGGCAGCACCGCGGTCAAGCGTGATCGATTCGATGGCGCGGTGCGCCGAAAGCAGGATGGTGCCGCCGGGGGTCTCATAGACGCCGCGCGACTTCATGCCGACAAAGCGGTTCTCGACGAGGTCGAGACGGCCGATACCGTTGTCGCGGCCATAATTGTTGAGCGCGGCCAGCAGCGTCGCCGGGCTCATGCGCACGCCGTTGATCGAAACCGCATCACCCTTTTCGAAGCCGACCTTGATGGTCGTTGCCTTGTCGGGGGCTGCCTCAGGCGAAATGGTGCGCATATGCACATATTCAGGCGCCTCCTGGGAGGGGTCTTCGAGAACCTTGCCTTCGGAAGAGGAATGCAGAAGGTTGGCATCGACAGAGAATGGCGCCTCGCCCATTTTGTCCTTGGCAACAGGGATCTGATGCTGTTCGGCAAAGGCCAGCAGATCGGTGCGGCTCTTGAACGCCCAGTCGCGCCACGGCGCGATGATCTTGATGTCGGGGTTCAGGGCATAGGCGGACAGTTCGAAACGGACCTGGTCGTTGCCCTTGCCGGTCGCGCCGTGGGCGATCGCATCCGCACCCGTCTTGCGGGCGATATCGATCAGATGTTTGGAAATCAACGGACGGGCGATCGAGGTGCCGAGCAGGTAGACGCCCTCATAGACGGCATTGGCACGGAACATCGGGAAGACGAAATCGCGCACGAATTCTTCGCGCACATCCTCAATATAGATCTCCTTGATGCCGAGCATCTCGGCCTTCTTGCGCGCCGGCTCCAGCTCTTCGCCCTGGCCGAGATCGGCGGTGAAGGTAACGACTTCGGCGCCGAGCTCCGTCTGCAGCCACTTCAGGATGATCGAGGTGTCGAGGCCGCCGGAATAGGCGAGAACGACTTTCTTCACGTCTTTGTATGATGCCATGATGATGAGGTCCGTTGCATAAAAGGCCGGCAAAACCCGGTGTCGCGGCACTTTTAGCGAGATTGGCGCGTGACGCAAGGGCAAGCCGGTCGACAGCGGCTGGCGAAAGAACAAGCGCTTTCATTGGCGGCCGCGTCGCGCTCGCTTTCCCTCGATAAAAGCATCGAATCTGATGGACACGACCTTGGCCACGCGCGGGTAACTCGCAGGTTTGACTTGCACTGCGAAACTACCATATTCGGCATCGTCCGAACAATGCTCCGAAGAGAGGCCAGTCCCGTGACGAATATTCAAGACATTTTCAAAAAATCCAATGTTGCCGTCATCACCGGCGGCGCCTCCGGCATCGGCCTTGCCGCGGCGAAATATTTCGCCGGACGCGGCATGAGCGTCGCCATCGCCGATCTCGGCGGCGATCGGCTGGCCGACGCCGCCAACGAACTCAAGGCCATTGCCGGCGAGGAAAATGTGATGGCGGTCGAGACCGACGTCGCAGTCAAGGAGTCCCTGGAGGCGCTCGAGCGCGCCGTGCTCCAGCGTTTCGGCCGTGTGCACGTGCTGATGAACAACGCCGGCATCGGCCCGGAAACCTCGATCTTCAGCCCGCAGGCGAACTGGGACCATATCTTCGCCGTCAACCTGATGGGTGTGATCAACGGCACGCGCACCTTCGGCCCGAAGATGCTGTCGCATGGCGAGCCGGGCCTGATCATCAACACCGGCTCCAAACAGGGCATCACCACGCCGCCCGGCAACCCCGCCTACAATATCTCCAAAGCTGGCGTGAAAGTCTTCACCGAAGCGCTGCAGCATGAGCTTCGCAACGTCGAAGGCGGAAAGATCTCCGCCCATCTTCTGATCCCCGGCTTCGTTTTCACCGGCCTCACCAAGGGCGACCGCGTGGAAAAACCGGCCGCGGCCTGGACGCCGGAACAGACCGTCGATTTCATGGTCGAGAGCCTCGAACGCGGCGACTTCTATATCCTCTGCCCCGACAATGACGTGGCGCGTCCGGTCGACGAGCGACGCATGCTTTGGGCAGCCGGCGATATTGTCGAGAACCGCCCGCCGCTGTCGCGCTGGCACAAGGACTACGCCGACAAGTTCAAGGCCTTCCTCGACCAGAAGTAATCGGCACCATCAGAAGGTTTGATTGGTAATTTTCTGAAAGCCGGGTAAGAGATCCCCAGATCCTTTCCGGCTTTCAGAGTGTGTCATGGATTTCCTGCCCAGCCTGCCGACCCTTCTCGCCTTTGCCGCCGCGACGCTGCTGCTCGCGGCGACCCCAGGCCCCGATATGACGCTGTCGATCAGCCGCGCGCTCGCCCAGGGCAAGAAGGCGGCGCTCTTCGTTGTCGTCGGCACCAGCCTCGGCATCGTCGTCCACACCATGCTGGTCGCTTTCGGCATTTCGGCGCTGATCACCGCCTCGCCGACCGCCTTCCTGATCCTGAAGACTGGCGGTGCCGCCTATCTGCTCTGGCTGGCGGTGCAGGCGATCCGTTTCGGCTCGAAGCTCACCGTCGCCAAGGTCGAGGAGCAGAAAGGCACCGCCCTTTCGAACATCTCGTCAGGTTTCTGGGTCAATCTTCTGAACCCCAAGGTCATCATCTTCTTCATGACCTTCCTGCCGCAATTCGTCAGCGCCGGCGATCCCGCCGTCACCCAAAAGCTGCTTTTCCTCGGCTTCTGCTTCATCCTGATCGGCATGCCGGTCAACGCCAGCATCGTCTTTGCTGCCGACTGGCTGGCCTCCTGGCTGCAGAACAACAAGAAAGTGCTGCGCGGCATGGATTACACCTTCGCCGGCGTCTTCTCGATCTTCGCCGCAAAGATCCTGCTCACCCAGGCGAGATAGGCCAAAATCAGCCGATCAACCCGCTGTCTCGGTCATCTCTACGCCTCGGATGAAATAATAATATTATGTATTCCCATATATAGGCGCGACAAATACACAGGAGATCTTCCTTTATACGCATCGTTTATGAAATTTCGCAGATTTATGTAATCATCCGGCACAATTATGCTAGCCGCCCTTTCTTGGTCACTTAAGCTGTAATCTTTCGGCGCCTTGGAAAGCTGCAGGGCAGCGATTTTGTAATTTTCAATTAATTTTGGTGCGTTTTGTTTTATGTATGAAAACGCTTCATTGATTTCATTTGGTGTGGGAAGTACAATTTTGGAGTTGCCCATATTTCCGCTCAAATTCGAAGAAGCAATTATATTGTTGCAGTTACTTCGCGATCAGATCATAACCATCTGCTTTCAGCACGACATCCTAAGCTAGGCGTCAGGACTGAATACTACTCCGCTCGTCGTTAGGCGCAACAACCACACTATATCGACATGCCTATCTAACGCCCAAAAAGATCGGAGATACTGACGTCCTTGGCCGATCAACACGCTGTCGGCCCTAACCGATCAGCAACGCATCGTCATCCAGCGTCTGGCCGCGCATCTTGCGGAACATTGCGATCAGATCCTCGACCTGCAACGTCTTGCGGCTGTCGCCGGCGACATCAAGCACGATCTCGCCGCCATGCAGCATCACCGTGCGGTGGCCATAATCGAGCGCCTGGCGCATCGAATGCGTCACCATCAGCGTCGTCAGCTTGCGCTCGGAAACGATCTTCTGGGTCAGGCCCATGATGAATTCCGCCATGCCGGGGTCAAGCGCCGCTGTATGTTCGTCGAGCAGCAACACTTCCGAGCCCGCCAGCGTCGCCATGACGAGCGAGACCGCCTGGCGCTGGCCGCCGGAAAGCAGGTCCATGCGGTCCTTCATGCGGTTCTCCAGCCCGAGATTGAGTTCGGCGATCCTCTCGCGAAAATGGTCGCGCCGTTTTGCGCCAAGCGCCGAAACAAGTCCGCGCCGTTCGCCACGCCGTGCCGCAAGCGCCAGATTCTCCTCGATCGACAAGGCACCGCAACTTCCGGTCAGCGGGTCCTGGAAAACACGGGCAACGAGCCCGGCGCGCGCCGCCGTCGTCTTGCGCGTGACGTCGGCATTGCCGATCAGCACCTGCCCCTCGCTGGCCAGCACATCGCCGGCGAGCACGCCGAGCAGCGTCGATTTGCCGGCACCGTTCGAGCCGATGACGGTAACGAAGGAGCCTTCCTCGATCGTCAGGCTGACACCCGAGAGCGCCTGCTTCTGCAGCGGCGTGCCGCGCCCGAAAACGACCTTGATGTTCTTGAGGTTGATCACGACGCGGCACCTCCGCGCAAACGGGGAAGGATGAGCGCCACGGTCACCAGCACGGCCGTGACGAAATTGAGGTCGGACGCCTGCAGACCGATGACGTCGCTCGAAAGCGCCAGCTGGATCGCGATGCGATAGAGGATCGAGCCGAGCACGCATCCAACAAGCGCGATCAGCAGACCGCGGCGCCCGAGCAGCGTCTCGCCGATGATGACGGCCGCAAGCCCCACGACGATCGTGCCGACGCCCGAGGTGACGTCGGCAAAGCCGTTCGTCTGGGCAAACAGCGCGCCGCCGAGCGCCACCAGCGCATTGGAGATAGCCATGCCGAGATAGATCTGCCGGCTGGTATCGACGCCCTGGGCCCGCGCCATCCTTGCATTGGCGCCGGTCGCCCGCATTGCCAGCCCGGCATCGCTTTCCAGGAAACGCCAGACCAGGATGAGGGCGATGACGACGAGAACACCGACGAAGAGCGGCCGCACGTAGAAATCGCGAAGGCCATGGCCGAAGAACGGGCTGATCATCGTGTCGGCATTGATGAGGGCGACATTGGGTTTGCCCATTACGCGCAGATTGACGGAAAACAGAGCAATCATCGTCAGGATCGAGGCGAGCAGATTGAGGATCTTGAAGCGCACGTTGAGCAGTGCTGTCACCATGCCCGCAGCGGCACCGGCGGCCATGGCGATCAGAGCCGCAAGCCAGGCATTGACGCCGGCAATGATCAGCACGGCCGTCACCGCCGCGCCAAGTGGAAAGGAGCCGTCGACCGTCAGGTCGGGGAAGTCGAGAACTCGAAAGGCGAGATAGACGCCGAGAGCGACGAACGAATAGACCAGACCGAGCTCGACGCCCCCCCAGAATGCGATTTGGCTCAAGGCTTTCAGCCCCTTTTTGTGTCCGTTCCGCCCGTCGCGAAACGGAGTCTTTTAATACAAACAACCGCTCCCGTGCAAACGAGAGCGGCTGAATACGATGAAGGCGTTACAGCATGTCGCGCGAAAGTGTGCAGCGGTTTTGCGCCAAAGACATGCGGAAACATCCAAAGCGCGGCAAGCGAATCTGAAAGATCGCGACGCGCTTTAGAAATACCGACCGACTATTCGACGACTTTGTTAGCGCGGGAAAGCACGCTCTGCGGCAGCGTGACCCCCATCTTCTCGGCCGCCGCCTTGTTGACGACCAGGTCGCTGCCGGCGGCCGTCTTGACCGCGATGTTGCCCGGGTTCTCGCCCTTCAGCACACGCACGACGATCTCCCCGGTCTGCTTGCCGACATCATAATAGTTGAAGCCGAGGGCGGCGATCGAGCCGCGCGAAACCGAATCCGTATCGGCGGTAAAGAGCGGCAGTTTGCTCTCCTCGGCAACCGCGACGGCGCCTTCGAGCGCGGAGATGATCGTGTTGTCGGTCGGAATGTAGATCGCATCGGCGCGGCCAACGAGCGCGCGTGCCGCACCCTGGACCTCGGCCGACTTGGTGGCGGCCGATTCGACCACCTTCAGGCCAGCCTTTTCGGCTTCAGCCTTCAAGACGGCGAGCAGCGAAACGGAATTCGCCTCGCCGGAATTGTAGAGA
Source organism: Rhizobium sp. PEPV16 (assembly GCF_008919455.1). Taxonomy (NCBI): domain Bacteria; kingdom Pseudomonadati; phylum Pseudomonadota; class Alphaproteobacteria; order Hyphomicrobiales; family Rhizobiaceae; genus Rhizobium; species Rhizobium sp. PEPV16. The sequence continues at coordinate 319,015 of NZ_VSZV01000356.1, read as the reverse complement.
TAGCCGATGCTTTTCACATCGGGCAGGATTTCCTTGATCAGCGCAAGGTGCTCGGCGACCGGCGACATGTCGGAGAGGCCGGTGACGTTGCCGCCGGGCTTGTCCATATCCTTGACGAGCTGGGCGCCGAGCGGATCGGACACGGCTGTGAAGACGACAGGAATGTCACGCGTCGAGGAAACGACGGCTTGGGCCGAGGGCGTCGAGATCGGCACGATGACATTGGGCTCGTCGCCGGCGAACTGGCGGGCGATCTGGGCCGCCGTCGCCGGATTACCCTGCGCCGATTCGAAGACGAATTTCAGGTTCTCGCCCTCTTTATAGCCAGCCGCCGTCAGCGCATCCAGAACACCCTTGCGCGCCGCATCCAGCGCCGGATGTTCGACGATCGCCGTCACGGCGACGGTGACGTCATCGGCCTTTGCGGGCAGGGAAAGGGCCAAAGTGGCGGCAAGAGCGAGTAAAATCGGGCGCATGGGGATCCTCCTGAATGATTTTGGGGGCACTTTTAGGAAAAGCGCCCCCTGAAATCAATCGCGGAGAATTGTAGCGAGGATCAAACTTGCTGATCAGTCGTCGGCGCCGTGATTGGCGATCATCATCGCCTCGAAGGCCAGACGCTCGGTCTTGCGCATGCGTTCGGATTCCGATTTCAGCTGGCCGCAGGCGGCAAGAATATCGCGGCCGCGCGGCGTGCGGATCGGCGAGGCATAACCTGCCGAATTGATAAAATCGGCGAACTTCTCGATCTGCTCCCAGTCGGAACACTGATAATTGGTGCCGGGCCAGGGATTGAATGGAATGAGGTTGATCTTCGCCGGCACGCCCTTCAGGAGCTTGATCAGCCCCTTGGCGTCTTCCAGGCTGTCGTTGACATCCTTCAGCATCACATATTCGAAGGTGATGCGCCGTGCGTTCGAAAGGCCCGGATAGGTCCGGCAGGCTTCGATCAGTTCCTTCAGCGGGTACTTCTTGTTGATCGGTACCAGAATGTCGCGCAGATCGTCGCGCACCGCATGCAACGAAATCGCCAGCATGACGCCGATTTCCTCGCCGGTGCGGAAGATCTCCGGCACGACGCCGGAGGTGGAAAGCGTCACACGGCGCCTGGACAGTGACAGGCCGTCACCATCCGTTGCGATCAGCAATGCCTGCTTGACGGCATCGAAGTTATAGAGCGGCTCGCCCATGCCCATCATGACGATGTTGCTGACCTTGCGGCCCTCGGCAGGCATGATCGTACCCTGCGGCGCTTCACGGTCCGGGAAATCCCCGAGGCGGTCGCGGGCAAGCAGCAGCTGCGAAAGAATTTCCTCCGCCGTCAGATTGCGCACCAGTCGCTGTGTCCCGGTATGACAGAAGGAACAGGTGAGCGTGCAGCCGACCTGGCTGGAGATACAGAGCGTGCCGCGGCCCTCTTCCGGAATGTAGACGGCCTCGATCTCGACGGGACGCCCGGCGCCGCGCGGGGGAAAGCGCAGCAGCCACTTGCGCGTGCCGTCGTTGGAGACCTGCTCCTCGATGATCTCGGGACGTTCGATGGTGAAATGCTGCTTCAGCATCTCCCGCATGTCCTTGGCGACATTCGTCATATGGTCGAAGTCGGAGACCCCGCGCACATAGATCCAGTTCCAGAGCTGCGAGACGCGCATCTTGATCTGCTTCTCGGCCACACCCTTTTCCCGCAGTGCCGCCCCCATCTCCTCGCGCGAGATGCCGATCAACGACGGCTTCTCGAGGCTGGCGGACGTGCGCGCCTGCGGCTTGGTGACAACGATCGCATCCATGACGGACATAGGCATTCATCCCGATTTCAAACATGTGGCTGCTCCTCGCAACCCCGCGGACTTCAGCGGTAAGCCGGAAGACCTGCGGGCGCATGACAGCACATCGGCAGAAGTTGAATGGCGGAACGGCGACTGAAATCGCGATCTGTCCGCTGTTGGCGCCGGCTTTAGCATCATTTTGCCCGCGCGTCACCATCAAGCATGTCGCGCAAAAGTGTGCAGCGGTTTTACGATAACGACATGCTAAAAACAAAGACCTAAAGCGCGATCAGCGTATCTGAAAGATCGCGACGCGCTTTAGATGGAAACGGCATGGGCCGGCGCAAGGCCGGCCCATGAAACTCTTCGGCCTAAAGGACCGCTTACTTGCAGGTTTCGATCTGCTTCAGCGCAGCTGAGATACCCGAGAGCGAATAGCTGTAGGAGGTGCCGGTGCCCTTGCGCGAAACGGCATTGACCGTCATCGAATGACCGGTCTTCATCGCGGCGACGAGAGCCGGCTCCTGCGCCGCGTTCTCGACCCAGCCGGCCTTGTCCTTGGTGAACATGACGAAGGTCTTGTTGTCGATGACGACGTTGATCTTCGAATTTTCCTTGACCGTGTAGCCCATCATCGCCTGCGGCTCGTAGGAGATGTTCTGGCCCGGACGCTGGGAGACGATGAAGAAATTGTCGCCGTGGTCGACGCTTGCCGGCTGCTTTGCCGTCGGAACGGACAGCACGTAGCAGACGGTGCTGTTGCCCGACTTGTAGGAGTAGGCACCCCATGCCTGGAACTGCTGGATGCGGTTGGGCGCGGCCTGCTGCGCTGTCGCAACTCCGGCCATAACAAGGGTGAGTGCGAGAGCGGATACGATACTTTTTACAAACATGGATTCCTGCCGGTTCTTGCGATTCAAGGCCCGAAGCGATCATAGCGGGCGCCGCATAATCACGATCTGCTTTATTTTGACTTAATTCAGGTTACCAAATGGTCAACAATAGCTGCGATTTGTATCTGCCTGTGTCATTTCAGCTCGAGTGTCAATTTTCGCCCCTTTGACGGTATCGACCGCGACACCGTGCCCCGATGGCACCGGCCGTCCGTTCGGCTGAATTTAAGACACAAAGATTCAGGCAAGAGTTTGACCTTTCCCAAATCCGTTGTACCTCAGTAAGACTTGGAAATCCGGGACGAAATTGTTGCCGCAGGGGGCTGGTGAGGAGATATGGATGCCGAGGAAAGACAGCGTTTCGCTGCCCTCGCGAAGGCCGTCGCGGACGATCGCGACCAGCAGGCCTTTTCCATCCTGTTCGACTATTTCGCACCCCGCCTGAAGGCCTGGCTGATGCGCCAGAGGATGACATCAGGCGAGGCCGAGGAACTGGTCCAGGAGATCATGATCGTGCTCTGGCACAAGGCAGAGCTCTACGACGCCACGCGATCTTCCCTCTCGACCTGGCTTTTCCGCATTGCCCGCAACCGCCGCATCGACATGCAGCGCCGCGCCAACACCCGTATCTTCGATGAGACTGATCCGGCCCTGCAGCCGCCGGCCGATATCGGCGCGGAAGAAATCATCGCCAATGACGATCGCGACGCCAAGATACGCGCCGCCGTCGGGACGCTGCCGGAGGAGCAGCGTGAGATGCTGCGCGCCGCCTTCTTCCTCGGTCAATCGCATTCTGAGATCGCCGAAGCGACCGGGCTGCCGCTCGGTACGGTGAAGTCGCGTATCCGGCTTGCCTTCGGCAAGCTCCGCAAGGTGCTGGAACGCGAAATCGCCTGATGCAATGTTGCCCAAAAGGACGCAGCGCTTTGGGGATGACGACACGCATGAAACAAGCTGTCGCATCCCGGTTGGATGGGACACGCGTTAAATCGTCTTCATCGCTTCTTCCGGTCGATCGGCGAGAACGCGGTCGGCTGCTTCGTAGTGGCCCGGCCGGATGTGACCGCGCACCATGGCGAAGGCCGCCGAAAGCACGGCGATGTCGTCGGAAAAGCCGATGACGGCAAAAATATCCGGGATCATGTCGACCGGCATGACGAAATAGGCGAGTGCTGCAAGCAGCACGCCGCGCACCTTCGTCGGCGTCTGCGGATCGAGCGCGCAATAGAAACCGGCGACGACATCGCGCGAGAACGGGATCTGCCGAACCGCCCGCCGGAATGTCGGCCAGAATTTCTGCCTTACGGTTTTCTCGCGCCGGCTCTGGGTGTCCTCGTCGCCCGGCAACAGGATTTCCCCGAATTTGACCTCGTCCATCCCTGCATCCCTTTCGTCCAAGCGAACATATGGTGATGGCGCCCAGTCTTTCAATCGGCCCCTTTCAATCGACCCCGCTTTCAAACAACACCACGCGCCGCCGCCTTCTCCATGGCTTTGGCGAGCTTGAAATCCAACTCCGTCAGGCCGCCGGCATCATGCGTGTTCAGCGTCACATCCACCCTGGAATAGACGTTGAACCATTCGGGATGGTGGTTGAGCTTCTCGGCCGCGAGCGCTGCCTGCGTCATGAAGCCGAAAGCCTCGACGAAATTTGCGAACTTGAACGTCTTCGATATCGAGGAGGCCGCATCATTGAGCGCCCAGCCCGAAAGCTCGGTCAGTTCAGCCTCAACCGCCGTCCGTTCCAGTCTTTCCATTTTCATGCCATGGTCCTCTTCTCTGTCGACAGGTTACCGATGAAACGCATCAGCATCCTCTTCGTTTGCATGGGCAATATATGCCGTTCTCCACTCGCGGAGGGAATTTTTGGCCATCTCGTGGCCGAGGCAGGCTTGACCCGCGATTATACGATCGATTCCGCCGGCACCGGCGGCTGGCATGAGGGCGAGCCGCCAGACCGGCGTTCGATCGCCACCGCGACAAGCCACGGCATCGACATATCGGGACAGCGCGCCCGGCGCATCAGGTCGAGTGACTTTAGGGATTTCGATCTGATCCTTGCCATGGACCGCGACAATCTGGCCGCACTCGAAGAGAGCGCACTGCCTGGGGCGAATATCCGTCTGTTTGGTGATATCGCGCTGGGAACCGGAGAGGATATCCCGATCCCTATTATGGCGTCCCTGAAGGTTTCGAGCTGGTCTACACCAGGCTCTTGACCGGCTGCTGCAGGCTGCTCGAAACGCTGGGCGCCGAGCGCACCTCGTGCAGCGGGAATACTTCCTCGGTGAGGTAAGGCCCGCCGCCGACCGATTCGCGCGACGAAAGCAGCACGAAGCGCGGTGCGGTGAAGGTTGCGGTGTGGAAGTTGCCGCGTCCCGCCAGATATTGCACGACATCGTCGAGCCGCGAAGATTTGAGCCGCGCCAGCGTCACATGCGGCATGAATTTGCGGGGATCCGGCGGCAGGCCGATGCGCTGGCAGATGCGCTCGATCTCGCCCTGCAGGGCATACATCTCAGGCGATTGCGAGACGCCGGCCCAGACCGAATGCGGTTTCTTCGAGCCGAAGGAACCGATGCCTTCCAGCCGGAACTGGAATTCCGGCCGGTCGATGCGGTCGAGGCGTTCAACGATTTCATCGGCCGTCCGGCCGTCGACATCACCGATGAAGCGCAGAGTGATGTGGTAATTCTCCACATCGATCCATCGTGCTCCGGGGAGGCCACCGCGCAGCAATGAAAGACTCATCGCCGCATTGCGCGGAATTTCGAGGGCGGTAAACAGTCTCGGCATCACGAGCACTCCCCGAATCTTTTGCAGGTGCTCACACGGAATCATGCAATCAACAACCGCGCAAGCCCCTAATTCTTCACAGAAGAAATCGCTTCGACGAAATTTGTGACAGCAGGCTCCATCTTTTCGACCATGACGTCGATACCTCTCGCATTTGGATGCATGCCGTCGTCGAGCTTCAACCCCGCCTCCAGCGCAACGCCGTCGAGGAAGAAGGCATAGAGGGGAAGCCCATGTTTTTCCGAAAGTTTCTGGTAGATCGGGTTGAATCGTGCGGCATAATCCGCCCCCATGTTCGGCGGCGCCATCATGCCGGCGAGCAGCACGGCAATGCCACGCTCCTTTAGCCGGATAATCATCTGATCGAGATTTTTCTCGCTCTCCTCCGGCGGGATACCGCGCAGCGCATCATTGGCGCCTAGCTCGAGAATGACCCCATCGGTGCCGTCAGGTACCGACCAGTCGATGCGCGCAAGGCCGCCTGTCGTCGTGTCGCCGGAGACCCCGGCATTGGCGATGGTGACATCGAGCCCCTTCGCCTTCAGGGCCGCCTGCAGCTTTTCGGGAAAGCCGTCGCCGGGCGGTAGCTGATAGCCCGCCATCAAACTATCCCCAAAACCGACGAGATTGATCGTCCGGGCATCGGCTGCGGCGGCAAAGATCAGCGAGACGGCGATGACGGTGAATTGAAGGGCGGCAACTTTAAATCTCATCCTGGTTTCCCTAGATTGGCGAGGTGCCGTTATGCGGCCTTTCGATTACCGACTTATATAGGGCGATTTCTGTTGGCAAAAACCATTATCGAGTTGAAGGGCGCCGATCTGACCCTTGGCAGCGCAGCCGCCTCCGTCCACGTTCTGAAGGGCATCGATCTCGATATCGCGGCCGGCGAATCCGTCGGCATCGTCGGCCCTTCCGGTTCCGGCAAATCCACCCTGCTGATGGTGCTTGCCGGGCTGGAGAAACTCGACAGCGGCGAGATCAACATCAACGATACGCCGCTCCACGCCCTGAGCGAGGATCAGGTCGCCGATTTCCGCGGCCGCAACATCGGCATCGTCTTCCAATCCTTCCACTTGATCGCCAACATGACGGCGCTGGAAAACGTCGCAGTGCCGCTCGAGCTCGCCAATGTCGGCAACGCCTTCGAGATCGCCCATCGCGAGCTGAAATCGGTCGGCCTCGGCGAACGGCTGAACCACTATCCCGGCCAGCTTTCCGGCGGCGAACAGCAGCGCGTGGCGATCGCCAGGGCGCTCGCCCCCTCCCCCGCCCTGCTGATCGCCGACGAGCCGACCGGCAATCTCGACACCGAGACAGGCCGCCAGATCGCCGACCTTCTGTTCTCCAAGCAGGCCGAACGCGGCACGACCCTGCTTCTCGTCACCCACGACGTCTCGCTCGCAAACCGATGCTCGCGCCAGATTCGCGTCCGCTCCGGCCGGATCGAAGGCGACAGCGCCGCCCGCCGCAGCGAAGCGGCGATCGCATGAGGATCATCACCCCACGCGTCTCGCTCGCTTTTCGCCTGGCGCTGCGCGAGCTGCGCGGCGGCATCCGCGGCTTCTACATCTTCCTTGCCTGCATCGCGCTCGGCACGGGCGCGATTGCCGCCGTCAATTCCGTTTCGCAATCGATCACCGACACGATCGCCTCGCAGGGACAGGAACTGCTGGCCGGCGACGTCCGCTTCGAACTCAACAACCGCGAAGCCACGCCTCAGGAAATCGGTTTCCTCGAAGGCCTCGGGACCGTTTCGGTGTCGACAGGCCTGCGCTCGATGGCGCGCAAGCCTGACGGTTCCGATCAGGCGCTGGTAGAGGTCAAGGCCGTCGACGACGCCTACCCGCTCTACGGCAAGTTCGTCGCCGAGCCGGACTATCCGCTTGCAGCACTGCTTTCGGGCCAAGGCGGCACCTATGGTGCGGTCGCAGCGCCCCTGCTTCTCGATCGGCTCGGGCTTGCGATCGGCGACGAATTGCTGCTCGGCAACGTCAAGCTCAGCATCACCGGCACGGTGAAAACCGAGCCGGATGCACTGTCGGAAGGTTTCGGCTTTGCGCCTCGTCTGCTCGTCAGCCGCCAGGCGCTCCAAGCCTCCGGGCTGATCCAGACCGGAAGCCTGGTCGAACACGCCTATAAGATCCGGCTGGACGACAAGGGCTCGATGTCGGGCATCCAGGCACGCGCCTCCAAGGAGTTCCCCTCCGCCGGCTGGGCGATCCGCACAAGCGACCGCGCCGCGCCCTCGCTCACCGAAAACATCACCCGCTTCTCGCAGTTCCTGACGCTGGTCGGCCTCACAGCGCTGATCGTCGGTGGCGTTGGCGTCGCCAATGCCGTGCGCGCCTTCTTGGATGCCAAACGCACGACCATCGCCACCTTCAAATGTCTCGGTGCGCCGGCACAGGTCGTCGTTCTGATCTATCTTTTCCAGATCGCCATCATCGCTCTCGGCGGTATCCTGATCGGCCTCGTCATCGGCGCCCTATCGCCGATGCTTGCCGCGCAGTTCCTGGCGCAATTCCTGCCGGTCTCGACCTCGCCCACCCTCTATCCCGGCGCCCTGCTGCTCGCGACACTCTTCGGCATCCTGACGACGCTCGCCTTCGCGATCCTGCCACTCGGCCACGCCCGCGAAGTGCCGGCGACGGCACTCTTCCGCGAGCAGGGCTTCGAGGCCCGCCGCCTGCCCTCCTGGCCCTACATCCTGCTTGCCGCCCTGTTCATGGCCGGCCTTGCCGGCCTTGCCATCCTCACCGCCTATGACCGCTTTATCGCCGTCGTCTTCGTCGGCGCGATCGTCTTTGCCTTCGTCGTGCTTCGCCTCGTCGCCGCGCTGATCGCCTGGCTTGCGCGCCGCAGCCCGCGCGTCAGTTCGCCGGCATTGCGGCTTGCGATCGGCAACATCCACCGCCCCGGCGCCCTAACCCCCTCGGTCGTCCTCTCGCTCGGCCTCGGCCTGGCATTGCTGGTGACGCTGACCCTGATCGACGGGAACCTGCGCCAGCAGCTGACCGGCCGCATGAACGAGGGTGCGCCGAACTTCTTCTTCGTCGATATCCAGAGCGCCGAGGTCGGCGCCTTCCGCGATCTCGTCCAAGGCCAGGCACCGAAGGGCAAACTCGTCGAAGTGCCGATGCTGCGCGGCCGGATCATTGCCTTCAACGGCGAGGACGTCACCAAGATGAACGTGCCGGCCGCTGGCCGCTGGGTGCTGAACGGCGATCGCGGCATCACCTATGCCGAAACCCTGCCGGAGAACGCTGCTCTCACCGAAGGCAAATGGTGGGACACGGATTACAGCGGCGAGCCGCTCGTCTCCTTCTCCTCGGAAGAGGCGCATGAACTCGGCCTCAAGATCGGCGATAAGGTGACCGTCAACGTGCTCGGCCGCAACATCACGGCGAAGATCGCCAATCTGCGCCGCGTCGAGTGGGAATCGCTGTCGATCAATTTCGTCATGGTTTTCTCGCCGAATACCTTCCGCGGCGCCCCGCATGCGTGGCTGGCGACGCTGACCGATCCCTCCTCGACACCGGCCGAAGAGGCGGCGATCCTGAAATCGGTCACCAACACCTATCCGACGATCACCAGCGTGCGCGTCAAGGACGCGATCGATATCGTCAACCAGCTGGTCGCACAGCTGGCGACCGCAATCCGCGCTGCGGCCTCGGTCGCCCTGATCGCCTCGATCCTCGTCCTTGCCGGCGCGCTTGCCGCCGGAAACCGGGCGCGCACCCACGACGCGGTGGTGCTGAAGACGCTCGGTGCCACGCGCGCCATGCTGATCCGCGCCTTCAGCTACGAATATCTGATCCTCGGCCTCGCGACTGCGATCTTCGCGCTGATCGCCGGCAGCGCCGCCGCCTGGTTCATCGTCGCCCGCATCATGCGTCTGCCCTCGGCCTTTCTGCCCGACGTGGCGGGACTGACGCTTGTGACCGCGCTCGTCCTGACCGTCGGCATCGGCCTCATCGGCACCTGGCGCATCCTTGGGCAGAAGGCAGCCCCCGTCTTGCGCGAGCTTTGACCGGGCAGCGGCACCCAAACCCTTCACCTTACGGCGATTTAACCGACCGAGCCTTTGCAAGCCTCTTGTTTGCAAAGGACGAAAGCCTCATATTATCCGCAGGCATGCTGGAGCTCCGCAGCGGCGCCCGGGTCGAAAACCCCGACACCGTATTTCCATCGGAGCTTGTAAGAGGAAACTATGGCTGATCTTCGTAACTATCAAAGCCGCGCTCAGACCGGCGAGATGATTGATCAAGGCCTGCGCGCTTATATGCTCAAGGTCTACAACCTGATGGCGCTGGGTCTGGCGATCACCGGTGTGGCCGCATATCTGTCGTTCCAATTCGCCTTCGCCAATGGTGAGCTGACCGCTTTCGGTCAGGCGATCTATGTGAGCCCGCTGAAGTGGGTGGTCATTCTGGCACCGCTGGCTCTGGTGTTCTTCCTGAGCTTCCGGATCAATACGATGACGGTGGCCGCCGCCCAGACGACCTTTGCGGTCTACGCCGCTCTCGTCGGCCTGTCGCTCTCGTCGATCTTCCTGATCTATACGGGTCAGAGCGTCGTTCAGACCTTCTTCGTCACCGCCGCCTCCTTCGGCGCGCTGTCGCTTTACGGCTACACGACGAAGCGTAACCTGTCGGCGATGGGCTCGTTCCTGATGATGGGTCTTTTCGGCCTGATCATCGCCTCGATCGTCAACATCTTCCTGGCGTCGTCTGCCGTGCAGTTCGCGATCTCGGTGCTCGGCGTGCTGATCTTCGCAGGCCTCACCGCCTACGATACGCAGCGGATCAAGGAATTGTACCTGGAAGCCGATGACGTCGCCGTGGCCGGCCGCAAGGCGATCATGGGTGCGCTGACGCTCTATCTCGACTTCATCAACCTCTTCATGTTCCTGCTGCAGTTCATGGGCAACCGTAAATAAGCAGGGCAGACTGGGATCGAAAAGGCGGCTTCGGCCGCCTTTTTTGTTGCGCAGGCTTTCACGGAATGGTTTTAGAAAGCCCTTGCCGCCCTTATGGATATGCTGCTGAAATGTCCTTCCTCCTGCGCGATGCTTCGAATGCCGATATTCCCGCCATTGCGGATATCTATCGCGAATCGGTCCTGAACGGCGTAGCGAGCTATGAGATCGTCCCGCCCTCCGAGGCCGAGATGGCACTGCGTTTTTCGGCGATCGTCGGCCAGCAATATCCCTATATCGCAGCCATCGGCGCGGACGGGACGCTTCTCGGCTACGCCTATGCCTCGGCCTTCCGCACGCGTCCCGCCTATCGCTGGCTGGTCGAGGATTCGATCTATCTGGCGCCGCAAGCCCGCGGCCGCGGCATCGGCAAGGCGCTGCTCGCCGAACTGGTCATCCGCTGCACCACCCTCGGCTTTCGTCAGATGGCGGCCGTCATCGGTGGTGCCAGTCCCGCATCGATCGCGCTCCATCGCACGGCCGGCTTCGAGGAGGTCGGACTGATGAAGGGCACCGGCTACAAGCACGGCCGCTGGCTGGATACGATGTTCATGCAGCGCGCCTTAGGCGAGGGCATGAGCACCGATCCGGACCCGTCGACCTATCCCGGCGTGCTGTTTAACGGCTGATATGGCTTATTTGTCGACGAGCTTCAGGGCCTTGTCGAAGACCTTCAGCACCTGGTTCAGCTCGTGACCGCGCTTCAGGATGGTGCCGTTTACGCTGATCACGGAATAGGCGCCTTGCTTGGCGGCAAGCTTCGGGTTTTTCTCGATGCGGAAGAGCGGCATTTCGCCGGAACGCTTGAAAACGGAAAAGACCGCCCTGTCTTTCAAGTGATCTATGGCGTAGTCGCGCCACTCACCGTCACCGACCATCCGGCCGTAGATCCAGAGGATCGCGTCCAGTTCGCGCCGGTGGAAGGTCACCGGAAGCGGGTCCTTGCTTTGCTTGTATTCTCTGAGATCGACGACGACTGAGGAACTGTGGTCGACGGAACGGCTTTCGCCGTGTCGCAAATCCGGCTGATCTGTCATCAGTCTCACAAGGCCTCCACATGTGACAGGAGGGTGACAGTTTGCCCGAGCCGCCGCAAATTGCAAGAGTGCCGGCCGTCACATTCCGCCGCACGTCTCTCGCGCAAGGACGCTTTAGCACTTCGAGTCAACGCATCATGCCTTGCGAAAGTTGGGTTCGATTTTCGGAAAGCATGATGCGCTGGACAGGTCAACGCTTTCTCCGCAGCGCCGCATTTCAGTCAAAACAGCGCCTCATTTGCAGGAGATTTATGAATTCGGGTTTGGCGCCAGCGCGCCAAAAGGCCCGGCGGAGCGTATCGACCTTAACCCCAGCCCCGAATACGCTCAGCCGGGCCGCCCGGCACTTCCTCCGAAACCGGATGGAATCTCAGATATTTTTGCCAGCCATCACCACGGTCGCGCCAAGGATCGCAGCCGGATCGCCGTCTGCGGTCGCCGATTGCAGCAGGATGGCGCAGCCCTCGAGCTGCGGCCGCTGCAGGACGCTGGCCGGAAGCGTCAGACTGGTTGCCTTGCCGTCCCACATGCCGACGGTTTCGACATTGGTGACGCTGTGCAGATAGGAGAGCTTCTGGCCGCTGTTCTCGCCTTTTTCGACGTCGATCGTCTTTTCCTTATCGAAATAGACCATCACGACATTGGCTTTGCCCTGTCCCGCGCCGATCTTGATCTCCAGCTCGTCGCCGCGCATCGCGGCGCTGATCGGAACGGTCAGCCCATTGCCTTCGCTGCTATAGGTGTCGATCTTGGTGTTGATGCCATTCAGATCGGCGCCGGCCAAATGGTCGCGTCCGTTGACGATGGCTTGCGGCGTGTAGACGTTGCTGCGGCCCATCGTCTTGGCATAGCCATACTGTCGCTCGGTATTTTCCTTGGAGCTCAACGTATCGGCCCAGCCGAGATAGTTCCAGTAATCGACATGATAGGCGAGCGCGATGACATCGCCCTGGTTCACCAGCTTGCGAAAAGCGGCATCAGCGGGAGGACAGGAGGAGCAGCCCTGCGACGTGAAGAGTTCGACGACACCTTTCGGCGTGCCGTCTTCGGCCTGCAGCGGGCCCGACAGAACAACGCCGGCGATTAGCGGAAGCAAAAAACGGGGGGACATTCACCTGCACCTCTTTTTCAGCGCCGACGGCATGTTTGAACCGGCGGCCCTGACATATGAACGTACGAATAATCCTTCCGGGTCCAAACGAAAAGTCACGAACGGGTGAGACGCAGCTCGACCGGAACTTGCGTAAAACAAATCATCGTGAGCCCGTCCAAATACTATCGTCGCACCAAAGAAAAGCCGCCGGAGATTGCTCTCCGCCGGCTATTATCAAACAAGTCTCTTAAAAATCAGGCAGCGAGATCGCGCAGAACCGTCTGCAGGATACCGCCATTGTTGAGGTAGATCACCTCGTCGAGCGTATCGACGCGCGACAGCAGCGGAACCTCCTTCATGGTGCCGTCGCCATAGGTGATCCTGGCGATCTTCTTCTCGCGCGGCTTGATCTTTTCCAGACCTTCGATGGTGACGAGTTCGTCGCCCTTGAGGCCGAGGCTCTGCCAGGTCGTGCCCTCCTCGAAGACGAAGGGGATGATGCCCATGCCGACCAGGTTCGAACGATGGATGCGCTCGAAGGACTGAGCGATCACTGCCTTGACGCCGAGCAGGTTGGTGCCCTTGGCAGCCCAGTCGCGCGAGGAGCCGTTGCCGTATTCGACACCGGCGAAGATGACGAGCGGCACGCCTTCCTGCTTGTACTGCATCGCGGCGTCGTAGATCGAGGTCTCTTCCTTCGACGGGTAATGGATGGTGTAGCCGCCTTCCTTACCGTTGGGGCCGAGCATGTGGTTGCGGATGCGGATATTGGCGAAGGTGCCGCGCATCATCACTTCATGGTTGCCGCGGCGCGTGCCGTACTGGTTGAAGTCGGCAACGGCGACGTCATGGCCGATGAGGTAGGCACCGGCCGGCGATGCCGCCTTGATCGAACCGGCCGGCGAGATGTGGTCGGTGGTGATCTTGTCGCCGAACAGGCCGAGAACGCGGGCGCCCTTGATGTCGGAGACGCCGGTGCCCTTCTTGCCCATGCCGACGAAGTAGGGCGGGTTCTGCACATAGGTCGAATTGTCGTCCCAGGCATAGGTCTGACCCGGCGGGACCTGGACGGCCTGCCAGTTGACGTCGCCCTTGAAGACATCGGCATATTTGCTTTCGTAGAGTTCGCGGGTCACGTATTTCAGGATGAATTCCTGGACTTCCTTGGAGGTCGGCCAGATGTCCTTGAGATAGACCGGATTGCCGCTCTGGTCCTCGCCGATCGGCTCCTTGGTCAGATCCATCTGCACCGTGCCGGCAAGCGCATAAGCGACGACAAGCGGCGGAGATGCGAGGTAGTTCGCCTGCACGTCGGGCGAGATGCGGCCTTCGAAGTTACGGTTGCCGGAGAGAACGCCGGAAACGATAAGGCCCTTGTCGTTGATCGTCTTCGAGATCGGCGCCGGCAGCGGGCCGGAATTGCCGATGCAGGTGGTGCAGCCGAAGCCGACGAGGTTGAAGCCAAGCTTGTCGAGATCGGCCTGCAGGCCCGACTTGGCGAGATATTCGCCGACGACTTGGCTTCCCGGTGCCAGCGAGGTCTTCACCCACGGCTTCGTCTTCAGGCCCTTGGCAACGGCGTTGCGGGCAAGAAGGCCGGCGGCGATCAGCACTGACGGGTTGGAAGTGTTGGTGCACGACGTGATGGCAGCGATCGCCACGTCGCCGTGGCCGAGATCGAAGTCGGTGCCTTCAACCGCATAGCGGTTATTCAACTGGCCGGGCTTCTTGTAGTCGGCATCCATGGAGCCGGCAAAACCGGTCGCGATGTTCTCAAGCGAAATGCGGCCTTCCGGACGCTTCGGGCCGGCCATCGACGGCACGACGTCGCTAAGATCGAGTTCCAGCGTATCGGTGAAGACGAGCTCGGAGCCGTCGCCTTCGCGCCACATCCCTTGCGCCTTCGAATAGGCTTCGACGAGGGCGATCCGGTCATGTGTGCGGCCGGACATGGTAAGGTAGTTGATGGTTTCGCCGTCGACCGGGAAGAAGCCGCAGGTGGCGCCATATTCCGGGCCCATGTTGCCGATCGTCGCGCGGTCGGCGAGCGGCATGTTGTCCATGCCCGGACCGAAAAATTCGACGAACTTCGAAACGACGCCCTTCTTGCGCAGCATCTGCACGACGGTGAGAACGAGGTCGGTCGCCGTGACGCCTTCCTTGAGCTTGCCGGTCAGCTTGAAGCCGATGACTTCGGGCAGCAGCATCGAGACCGGCTGGCCGAGCATCGCAGCTTCCGCTTCGATACCGCCCACACCCCAGCCGAGAACGCCGAGACCGTTGATCATCGTCGTGTGGCTGTCGGTGCCGACGCAGGTATCCGGATAGGCGATCGTCTCGCCGTCCTCTTCCTTAGTCCAGACGGTCTGGCCGAGATATTCGAGATTGACCTGATGACAGATACCGGTGCCGGGAGGCACGACGCGGAAATTCTTGAAGGCCTGCTGGCCCCACTTCAGGAAGCGGTAGCGCTCGCCGTTGCGCTGGTATTCGAGTTCCACATTCCTGGCGAAAGCCTGCGGCGTGCCGAATTCGTCGACGATGACGGAGTGGTCGATGACGAGATCGACGGGAACGAGCGGGTTGATCTTCTCAGGATCGCCGCCGAGCGACACCATCGCGTCGCGCATCGCGGCAAGATCGACGACGGCCGGAACGCCGGTGAAGTCCTGCATCAGCACGCGCGCCGGGCGATAGGCGATTTCGTTTTCGACCGCACCCTTGTTGTTCAGCCATTCGGCAACGGCCAGGATGTGCTCCTTGGTGACCGACTGGCCGTCTTCGAAGCGCAGCAGGTTTTCGAGCAGCACCTTCATCGAATAGGGAAGCTTCGACACGCCGGCCAGACCGTTTGCCTCAGCCTTGGGCAGGCTGTAATAGACATAGTCCTTCCCGTTGACGGAAAGCGTGGAACGACAATTGAAACTGTCAAGAGATTTAGACACGAGATACCCCGTTTCTGATAGCCAACACAGTCGTGCGAACGCCTATGCACTTAATGCACATCAGGATGCGGGTACGGCCATTTCCGCTGTCCGCACGTGGAACAGACGCTCCAAGTTCGGCGCAAGGATGAAATTCACGCCGACCGCTGGCGTGGTTGCAGGTCTTATAGATAATTTCCTAAAAACTTGCCATACCCGAGCACAGTCAAAATCGGACATTTTTTGACCCCGCCGCTAGCCGAAACCAAGAAAGAGCCGACGCATGCATCTCACCGCCGAAAATCTGGCTGCAAGGCGCGGTGAGGATCTCATTTTCGTTAACATTTCCTTTCACTTGGCAGCCGGCGCGGCGCTTGTGCTGACAGGAAAAAATGGATCGGGAAAGTCCACTTTGCTGCGTGTCGTCGCCGGTCTGCTGAGGCCGGAGAAAGGCACTGTCATATTTCACGGCGAAGAGAGTCCGGGAGGCAGGCACCCTGGGGAAGTCAGCCACTACCTCGGTCATCGAAATGCGATGAAGAATGAACTTACGGTTGCAGAAAACCTCGATTTCTGGCGCGCCTTTCTCGGCAATGCAGGCTCCGCCGCCGGCCTTTCCGTCGAGGACGCCACTGATGCCGTCGATCTCTCCGGCATCACCCACCTTCCCTTCGGTTATCTCTCCGCCGGCCAGCAGCGCCGGATAGCCTTCGCCAAGCTGCTGGTCGCCCACCGCCCCGTCTGGATCCTCGACGAACCGACCGCCGCACTCGATGCCAGCGCCGACCGGCTGTTTGCCGATTTGATTGGAGCGCATCTGGAAAAGGGCGGCATCGTGCTGGCGGCGACGCATCAGCCGCTGGGGTTGAGGAATGCGCAGGAACTGAAGATGACGGGCTTTGCCGGCGTGGATGCGGGGGTGTGGGGATGATGGTCTGCAGGAGCTTGTCAGCGCATGACGTCAAGACCCCTCCCCAACCCCTCCCCACAAGGGGGAGGGGCTATTGTGCCGCGCTGTCCCATACCAACCGCATCGTCGCAATTTGCGAAACGGTAACAGCGTGCACACCAGTTGCTTTTGGCCACCGTCGCGCACTGCAGCTTAGCCCCTCCCCCTTGTGGGGAGGGGTTGGGGAGGGGTCTTCCTCACATCCCCGCAACGGGCACTCCGCATGACCGCCCTCTTCCTCCGCGACCTGAAGCTCTCGATTCGCGCCGGCGGCGGCGCGCTGATCGGCGTGCTGTTCTTCCTGACCATCGTCGCCGTCATTCCCTTCGGCGTCGGTCCCGATCTCAAGCTGCTGTCACGCATCGGCCCCGCCATCGTCTGGATCGGCGCCCTGCTCGCCGCCCTTCTCGGCCTCGACCGGCTGTTCCAGGCCGAGCGCGACGACGGATCGCTCGACTTGATGCTGATACAGGAATCGCCGCTCGTCCTCACCGTGCTGGTCAAATGCTTCGCCCATTGGACAGCCACCAGCCTGCCGCTGGTCATCGCCTCGCCGCTGCTCGGCCTCTTCATGAACATGGACGAGACGGCGATCGGCGCGACCATGCTGACGCTGCTGGTCGGCTCGCCCGCCATCACCTTCATCGGCGCCGTGGGTGCTGCCGTTGCCGTGGCGCTGCCCCGCGGCGGCCTGCTGGTCTCGATCCTCGTGCTGCCGCTGACCATTCCGGTGCTGATCTTCGGCGTCAGCGCCACCTATGCCGCAGTCGAGAATCCTGCCCCCTTCCTGCCGCCCTTCCTGATCCTCATTGCGCTGACACTCTTCTTCGCGGTCATCGGCCCGGCAGCCGCCGCCCTGGCGCTGCGAAACACAGCGGATTGATGGGCCATTCGATTGCGGGAAAAGCCGGATCAAGGTAAGGAAGCGGACATGAGCGAAACGAGCCTTGCCATCAGCAAATTCAGTGATCTCGCCAATCCGACGCGGTTTCTGGCGCTGGCGGCGCGCGCCATTCCGTGGCTGGCCGGCATCACCGCCCTCTGTTTCGCGGTCGGCCTCTATCTGAGCTTCGCCACCGAAGGCGATTACCAGCAGGGCGAGACCGTGCGCATCATGTATGTCCATGTCCCCTCGGCCTGGCTTTCGATGATGTGCTATACGATTATGAGCCTCTCGGCGATCGGTACGCTGGTCTGGCGCCATCCGCTGGCCGATGTCTCCGCCAAGGCCGCAGCCCCGCTCGGCGCCGCCTTCACCCTGCTCGCGCTCGTCACCGGTTCGCTCTGGGGCAAGCCGATGTGGGGCACCTGGTGGGTCTGGGATGCGCGGCTGACCTCCGTCTTCGTTCTCTTCCTGATGTATCTCGGGCTGATTGCGCTCGGCCGCGCCATCGACGATCCGTCGAAGGCCGCGCGTGTCAGCGCCGTGCTCATCCTCGTCGGCTTCGTCAACATCCCGATCATCAAATTTTCTGTGGAGTGGTGGAACACGCTGCACCAGTCGGCAAGCGTGCTGCGCCTCGACGGCCCGGCGATCGATCCGGAATTCCTGCGGCCGCTCTTCGTCATGGCGATCGCCTTCACCCTGCTCTTCTTCACGCTGCACATCATGGCAATGAGGAACGAGATCTGGCGCCGCCGCATCGCCGCCCAGCGCCGTCTTGCCGCCCGCATGGCGAGCCGGGAGGATTAATCGTGACGCATGCCTTCTACGTCTACGCTTCCTATGGCTTTGCAGCCCTGGTGACGATCGCCGTCACAGCCTGGACCTGGGCCGACGGCCGCGCCCGCCGCACGGAACTCGCCGCCCTTGAGGCTGCCGGCATCCGCCGCCGTTCGGCGCGCCCCAAGGACAGTGTGGGGGATGGCGAATGAACGACACGCCGGAAAACGCCGCCGCCAAGCCGCGCGGGATTAGCCGTTACGCATTGGCGCTGCTGCCGCTCGTCGTCTTCGGCGGCATTGCGGCCACGGCGGCAAAGATGCTCTACGACCAGGATTTCCATGGCAAGAACATCGCCGAAATTCCCTCCGCCCTGATCGGCACCAAGGCACCGGCGCTCAACCTGCCGCCGCTCGACGGCGCCAACGTGCCGGCGCTGACCGATGCGGCAATCAAGGGCAGGCTGACCCTCGTCAACGTCTTCGCCTCATGGTGCCTCCCCTGCCGGGACGAACATCCGCTATTGAAAGAACTGGCAAAAGACGGACGGCTGAACATCGTCGCCATCAATTACAAGGACCAGAACGACAACGCCCTGCGTTTCCTCGGCGAGCTCGGCAACCCTTTTCGGGCGATCGGCGTCGATCCGAACGGCAAGGCAGCGATCGACTGGGGTGTCTACGGCATTCCGGAAAGCTATCTGGTCGGGCCTGACGGCACGATCCTCTACAAGCGCGTCGGGCCCTTCGACGATATCAGCCTGAAGGAAGGGCTGTTTCCTGCGATGGAAAAGGCGCTCGGGAAGCCGGCTTCCTGAGTGAGTGATCCACAAAAGATCCCTCCCCAACCCCTCCCTACAAGGAGGAGGGACTTAACGTGCGGCTCTTGCCGTGCGTCCTATCGAACGTCCAGTGTGCAGTTGGTCTGGTTTGCGAGGCGGTGCCACGAGTTAGTCCCTCCCCCTTGTGGGGAGGGGTTGGGGAGGGGTCTTGTTAGAACAAAGAAGCCCTACACCCCACCCTGCCAGACCTTGATCGCCTCCACCGGCCAGATCAGCATGATAACGTTGAGCGTCAGGTTATCGCGGATCACGTAGCCGGTGAAAATCTCGAAGAAGATGGCGATCGCCACCGTCAGCGCCACCGGCGCGCGCCGCGCGAAGAAGAAGCCGACGCACATGAAGACGGTGTCCATCGCCGAATTCAGGATGCTGTCGCCGTAATAATCGAGCGCGATCGTCGCCGTGCGGTAGCGGTCGATGATGAGAGGCGAATTCTCGAGCAGTTCCCAGCCGGATTCGATGACCAGCGCCAGCAGCAGCCTCGCCGCCAGCGGCTTGCCGCGCAGGATGAGATGCGCGAGCCCGTAGAACAGGAAGCCGTGGATGATGTGCGACGGCGTGTACCAATCCGACAGATGCTGCGAATTGCCGCTGGTATTGACCCCGCCCTCCCACAGCTTGACAGTGCCGCAGGTGCAGATCGGCACGCGGCCCATCATATATTCGGCGACGATCTGAATGATCAGCACCGCAAGGCAGGCGATAAACCATAAGTTCTGATGTCTTACGCGAGTTTCTACGTCGACAGCGCTCACTTCTCGCCTTCCGTTTCCAGGTTGACGCTATGTTTCAGCACCAGCGGCATCTGCGCCAGCGTGAAGATGATGGTGATCGGCATCGTGCCCCAGACCTTGAAGGCGACCCAGGTACTGTCTGAAAAATTGCGCCAGACGACTTCGTTCAGCACCGCGAGGAAGAGAAAGAAGATGCCCCAGCGGATGGTGAGCTTGCGCCAGCCCTCGGCATCGAGCTGGAACGCGGCGTTGAAGACATAGCCGAGCAGCGACTTGCCGAAGGCCAGCCCGCCGAGCAGCGCTACCCCGAAGAGCGCGTTGACGATGGTCGGCTTCATCTTGATGAAGGTCTCGTTCTGCAGCCAGATCGACAGCGAGCCGAAGATGACGACGACGATGCCCGATACAAAAGGCATGATCGGCAGATGGCCGAGCACGATCTTCGAAACGATCAGCGAGATGATCGTCGCCGCCATGAAGAGGCCGGTCGCGACGAACAGCGGTCCGCCCAATTCGGAAAGAGCAGGAAACGTCTCCACCAGCCACTGACCGCGCAGATTGGCGAAGAAGAAGATCATCAGCGGCCCGAGTTCCAGCGCCAGTTTCAACAGCGGGTGATGCCGGTCGGCAGCAGACGGGGTGATATCGCTCTCGGTGCTCATGCGTTCTTCAAACCTGTTTTCCTGGAAACTGTTTCCGGCCGTGCCCTGCAGGCTTTCGGCGGCATATCTGTGGCATCATTGCCCAAGTCCGGCAATGGCATGGGCAAAATCCTCGGCCTCGAACGGCTCCAGATCCTCGACGCCCTCGCCGACGCCGATGAAATAGACCGGCAGCTTATGCTTGGCGGAGATGGCGACGAGAATGCCGCCGCGGGCCGTGCCATCGAGCTTGGTCATGATCAGCCCGTTGACGCCGGCGACGTTGCGGAAGATCTCTACCTGGCTGAGCGCGTTCTGCCCCGTCGTGGCATCAAGCGTCTGCAGCACGGTATGCGGCGCATCGGGATCGAGTTTGCCGAGCACGCGGACGATCTTTTCGAGCTCGGCCATCAGCTCTGCCTTGTTCTGCAGGCGGCCGGCGGTATCGACGATCAGCACGTCGCATTTTTTCGCCTTCGCCTGTTCGAAGGCATCATAGGCAAGGCCGGCGGCATCGGCGCCGAGCTTGGTGCCGATGAATTCGGATTTCGTCCGGTCGGCCCAGATTTTCAGCTGCTCGATCGCCGCCGCCCGGAACGTATCGCCGGCAGCCAGCATCACCTTCAGCCCGGCGCCGGAAAGCTTTGCCGCAAGCTTGCCGATCGTCGTCGTCTTGCCGGTGCCGTTGACGCCGACGACGAGGATGACATGCGGCTTGTGCGAGAGGTCGAGCTGCAGCGGCTTGGCGACCGGCTTCAGCACCTTGGCGATTTCCGACGCCATGATCCGGCTGACATCCTCGCCGGTGACATCCTTGCCATAGCGCTCGGAAGCAAGCGTGTCGGTGACGCGCATGGCGGTCTCGACGCCGAGATCGGCCTGGATCAGCAGGTCCTCGAGATCCTGCAGCGTCTCGTCATCGAGCTTGCGCTTGGTGAAGAGCGCGGTGATCTGGCTGGTCAACTGCGAGGACGTGCGTGCAAGGCCGTTGCGCAGACGCTGGAACCAGCTGAGTCTCGGCTGCAGGACGACCGGCTCCGGCTCGACGACCTTCGGGCCGGTGGCAAATCCTCTGGGGAGGATCGGAGAACCGGTCTCCGGTTCTGCCGCGGGGTTACCCCCCTCTGCCCCGCCGGGCATCTCCCCCACAGGTGGGGAGATTGGCTGGGAGGGCGAATCCAGTCCTGCATCATCCCCAGTTGGAATCTCTCCCGGCTCGGTCGGAATCTCTTCCGGAAGCTTTTCGACGATCTCTTCGAGGTTAGCCGGCTGTTCTAGCGCTCCGGTCTCCAGAGGATCTCCTGCCTCGTCGGGGAAATGTTCCGGAGGGACAGAAGCGGGTATTTCCACAACGGGCTCGGCGACCGTCCGGCTTTCAGCCTCCACCTCCGCTGCCGCCTCGGCCTCCAGCAATGAAAGCGGTACGACACCCATATCGCTCAGCTGGTCGGCGGCGGGCAGCATTGAGGATTCGACATCGTCGTCAGCAACCGGCGCCTCTACCCCGCCCTCGTCAATATCGGCAGCCGGCCCGCCGGCCGTATCCATTTCCTCGGCCAGCACCGGATCGTCAGCAACCGGCAGATCTTCGTCGCGCGAACGCGGCTCCAGCTCCCTTTCCACGGCCGCAGGCACAGGTTCTTCAGCCGGCTTGCCGAAGGTGAAGACCTTTTTGATGAAACTGAGCGCCATGAGGATTCCGTGAAAGTCAGGCCGCTGCTGCGGCCGTCAATTGCATGTCGAGATGCTTGCCATTGTGGCCGGTGATCGTGACCGGCACAAGTTCGCCGGGACGAAGGCCGGGAGCTGCGACCAGCGTGAAGTTCTCCGTATGCGCCAGGCCGTTGTTTTCAACAAGCAGCCATTGCCGGGTTCCGATCATCCCATCGAGATGGGATTGATGCAGCATATGTCCAGCGGCGCGCAGTCTCGCGGCGCGGTCCTTGACCAGCGACCGGTCGAGCTGCGGCATGCGGGCGGCCGGCGTGCCGGGACGCGGACTGTAGGGGAAGACATGCAGATGGGCGATGCCAGCCTCTTCGGCCAGCCTCACGGCATTCTCGAACATCTCTTCGGTTTCGGTAGGAAAGCCGGCAATCATATCGGCGCCGAAGCTCATCTCGGGGCGGAGGCGGCGCGCATCCTCGATGAAACGCAACGCATCGGCGCGTAAATGCCGGCGCTTCATGCGCTTCAGGATCATGTCGTCGCCATGCTGCAGCGACAGATGCAGATGCGGCATGAAACGTGGCTCGTCGGCAATCAGATCCATCAGGTGGGCGTCGGCCTCGATGCTGTCGATCGAGGAAAGCCTGAGCCGGCGGATATCGGGGATCTGTTTCAGCAGCGTCTTCGCCAAAAGCCCGAGCGTCGGGGCGCCCGGCAGATCGCCGCCATAGCTGGTGGCATCGACCCCGGTCAGCACGATCTCGCGATAACCGCCGTCGACGAGATTGCGGGCCTGATCGACGACGGCTCCCATCGGCACCGAGCGGGAATTGCCGCGGCCATAGGGAATGATGCAGAAGGTGCAGCGATGGTCGCAACCATTCTGCACCTGGATGAACGCACGCACATGGCCGTCGATATGCCTGACCATCTGCGGCGCCGTCGCCTTGACGCTCATGATGTCGTTGACCCGCAGCTTCTCTTCGGCCGAAACGCCGAAATCCGGCAGGCTGCGATAGGAGGCGCTCGTCAGCTTCTCCTCATTGCCGAGCACGGCATCGACCTCCGCCATCGCGGCGAAAGTCTGCTTTTCCGTCTGCGCGGCGCAGCCGGTGACGATGATGCGGGCATGCGGATTGTCGCGCCGTGCCCGGCGGATCGCCTGGCGGGCCTGGCGCACGGCCTCGCCGGTCACGGCACAGGTGTTGACCAGGATGGCGTTGTTGAGCCCGGCCTTCTCAGCCTGCGCCTTCATCACTTCGGATTCATATGTGTTGAGGCGGCAGCCGAAGGTAATGACCTCGATGCCGCTCACTGCGCCTCCGCCTCTCGGGTATCATCGCGCGACCAGAGACCGGTCGAAGGATCGAGCCTGCCCGACCATTCCCATTCGGCCGGGCCGGTCATGATGACATGATCGTCGCGCTCGCGCCATTCGATGGAAAGCGTGGCCGGCGGCTTGGCGCTTGCCACATTGATCGTCACCTTGCGGCCGGTGCGGCCGGTGCGCGCAGCACTGACGGCAGCAGAACAGGCAGCCGAGCCGCAGGCAAGCGTCAGCCCCGCGCCGCGCTCCCAGGTGCGCGTCGTCACCGATGTCGGCGACGTCACCTGCGCCAGCGTGATATTGGCGCGCTCGGGAAACATCGGATGGTTTTCGAGCAGCGGTCCGAAGCGGGCGAGATCATAGGACATCACGTCCCTGTCCACCCAGAAGATCGCATGCGGATTGCCCATCGACATCGCCGACGGCGAATGCAGCACCGGCTTGTCGATCGGGCCGATCTGCAACTCGATGCGGCTGGTGTCGTGGAATTCTTCCGCCAGCGGGATCCTGTCCCAATCGAAGACCGGCCGGCCCATATCGACCGAGATCGTCCCGTCCTCGTGCTCGACGGCGTTGAGGATGCCGGCGACCGTCTGGAAGGTAAAGACCTTCCGGCCGGTCTCGGCGGCAAGCGCCTGCACGACGCAGCGCGTGCCGTTGCCGCAGGCCTGCGCCTTCGAGCCATCGGAATTCAGGATATCGATGAAGGCATCGGTGCCGTCGGCCTTCGGATCATGGATCGCCATGATCTGATCGAACTCAGTCTGCGGATCGGCATTGAGCGCGACCGCCGCAGCCGGCGTCACCTTGTCCGGCCGACCGCGCATGTCGACGACCAGGATCTTGTTGCCAAGCCCGTTCATCCTCGCAAATTCGACCGTTGCGCTCATGGGTATCATTCCGTCTGTCTTTCCGGTGTATATGGCGGAAATGCGAAGGAATTACCAGTGGGTGAGTGCCGGGCAGACGTTGCGGCCCGCTGACCCCTTCGAGGCAGCAGTTCGACTTTTACCGCTGTGCACCGTCAGGATCGAAAGACGCAGCATGGGCTTCGACAATGGCTGCGGTGATGACCTTTCTCAGCTCGTAGACCAGCGAGCGGGACCGCTTGCGATCCAGATCCTGTGCCGCCTTCGCCAGATTCAGGCCTTCATTCAGGACAATATGATGGGCCCGCGCCAGCGCCCAGCTCTCAATATCAGCATTTAGCATTCGATATCTCCGCCGATTCATTCGGCATCAAGGATATTCACGAATCATTTTACAGGACGCACTTAAGTAGAAAGTAGAATCATAAGCAGAATAATTTGCAACTGGCGTTGACAGCGAATTCGGCCGCCGAAGTGGCAATATTTATCGGCAAAACCTGAAACGCTGGCGGATTGCGCAAGCCAATACGTCACTTTGTTTGAGTATGTACTTTTGCTGCAACCGTTGGATGAGGCGCTATCGGCCTCGTCACACGGCTTCTAAGAAGTCGGTCATGCGGTCATTTGTCCGCATTGCCTTGACTTTCGCGCGGCTTTCCTGTTTATCGCGCCCAATCCGCGACGAGCCACATGACTCCGAGCCGCCGACCGGGACTTAGAGATCCCGGAGGTCAACACCCGACAGCGCGATGCGCCCTCGGGTGCTTTTTGGCTTTGCGTCTTGTTTTCGTCAAGGAAAAGCACGACGTTTCCGGGCATATCCCAACCTGCCCGAAACGTATCAAGGAAGAGCCGATGTTTGAAAACCTCCAGGACCGTCTTGGATCCATTCTGAATGGACTGACAGGCCGTGGCGCGCTTTCGGAAGCCGATGTTTCCGCAGCGCTGCGCGAGGTTCGCCGTGCGTTGCTCGAGGCCGACGTCGCGCTCGACGTCGTGCGTTCCTTCACCGACCGCGTGCGTGAAAAGGCCGTCGGCGCCGAGATTTTGAAGTCGATCAAGCCCGGCCAGATGGTCGTCAAGATCGTGCATGACGAACTGATCGAGATGCTGGGCGGCGAAGGCGTTGGCGTCGACCTTCATGCCGCTGCCCCTGTCGTCATCATGATGGTCGGCCTGCAGGGCTCCGGCAAGACGACGACGCGGCGAAGATCGACCATCGCCTGTCGACGCGCGAGAAGAAGAAGGTGCTGATGGCGTCACTCGACACGCGCCGTCCGGCAGCCCAGGAGCAGCTTCGCCAGCTCGGCGCGCAGGCCAATATCGACACGCTGCCTGTTATATCAGGCCAGTCGCCGACCGACATCGCCGTCCGCGCCGTGCAGGCAGCCAAGCTTGGCGGCCATGACGTCGTCATCCTCGACACCGCCGGCCGCACGCATATCGACGAGCCCTTGATGGTCGAGATGGCCGACATCAAGAAGCGGTCGAACCCGCATGAAATCCTGCTGGTCGCCGACAGCCTCACCGGCCAGGACGCCGTCAACCTCGCCCGCAGTTTCGACGAACGCGTCGGCATCACCGGTCTGGTGCTGACCCGCATGGACGGCGATGGCCGCGGCGGTGCCGCCCTTTCGATGCGCGCCGTCACCGGCAAGCCGATCAAGCTGATCGGCGTCGGCGAGAAGATGAGCGAGCTGGAGGAATTCCATCCCCGCCGCATCGCCGACCGCATCCTCGGCATGGGCGACATCGTCTCGCTCGTCGAGCGCGCGTCCGAAAACATCGACGCCGAGAAGGCGGCCGCCATGGCCGCCAAGATGGCCAAGGGCAAGTTCGACCTCGACGACCTGGCCGACCAGCTGCGCCAGATGCAGAAGATGGGCGGCATGGGCGGCATCATGGGCATGATGCCCGGCATGGCCGGCATGAAGGACAAGATGGCCGCAGCCGGCCTCGACGACAAACTTTTCGGCCGCCAGATCGCCATCATCCAGTCGATGACCAAGGCCGAGCGCACCAATCCCGATCTGCTCAAGCATTCGCGCAAGAAGCGCATCGCCGCCGGCTCCGGCTCCGATGCCGCCGCCATCAACAAGCTTCTGAAGATGCACCGCCAGATGGCGGACATGATGAAGATGATGGGCGGCAAGGGCAAAGGCGGCATGATGAAGCAGATGATGGGCGGCCTTGCCGGCAAGATGGGGCTCGGCGGCGGCATGGGTCGCGGCATGCCCGATCTTTCGAATATCGATCCCCGGCAGCTCGAGGCCTTGCAGAAGCAGGCGGAAGCGGCGGGGCTTGGAAAGCCGGGTGGGGGTATGCCCGGTCTCGGCGGTCTGCCGGGTGGTTTGTCGGGCCTCGGCGGTGCCAAGCTGCCGGGCCTTGGCGGTGGTTTCCCGGGATTGCCCGGATTGCCCAAGAAGAAGTGAAAGGATCGCTTGCCCCATGATTGATCCAGACGTCAAAACCCAGCTCGCGAGCTATCGTCAGTCGATCGACAATATCGATGCCGCTCTCGTGCACATGCTGGCCGAACGCTTCCGCTGCACCAAAGAGGTCGGCGTGCTGAAGGCCAAATACAATTTGCCGCCGGCCGACCCGGCGCGCGAGGAATACCAGATCGAACGCCTTCGCCAACTGGCGAAAGCCGCCAATCTGGACCCGGATTTCGCCGAGAAGTTCCTGAACTTCGTCATCAAGGAAGTCATCCGGCATCATGAGCAGATCGCTGCGGATCACGCTGAACAAAGCGCTGCAGCCCGATAACCGTACCGCTCAAGAAAGCGGTCAAGAAAAGCCTAAGGAGTAAAGAACATGGCACTGAAAATTCGTCTCGCCCGCGGTGGTTCCAAGAAGCGTCCTTATTACCACGTCGTTCTCGCCGATGCGCGCAGCCCGCGTGACGGCCGCTTCCTCGAAAACCTCGGTTCCTGGAACCCGATGCTTGCCAAGGACGATGAGAAGCGCGTTCAGCTGAACGCCGAGCGCATCAAGCATTGGATGGAACACGGCGCTCAGCCGACCGACCGCGTTCTGCGCTTCCTCGATGAGGCCGGCGTTGCCAAGCGCGAAGTCAAGAACAACCCGGTCAAGGCAAAGCCTGGCAAGCGCGCCCAGGAACGCGCCGCCGAAAGGGCTCAGAAGGTCGCCGACGCTGCGGCTGCTGCCGCCGACGCCGCGGAATAATCGGGACATTCCCTTCGAGCGGGCGGCATGGCGACATGCCGCCCGTTTTCGTTTCCAATCGCCCGCACTTCGTTTATGAGAAACCTGTCTTTCGGCTTCACATGAAGGAACCCATGACCAAGCTTGAAAACCCCGTTCTGATGGCGACGATCGGTGGCGCGCAGGGCCTCCGGGGCGAGGTGCGCGCCAAGGCCTATACGGCCGATCCCGGCGCGCTTGGCGACTACGGCCATCTGCACAGCATGGACGGCCGCAGCTTCGAAGTCCTCGAAATCCGCGAGATGAAGAATGTCGTCGTCGTCCGTTTCCGCGGCGTCAACGACCGCAATGCCGCCGAGGCCCTGAACGGGCTTGAGCTCTATATCGAGCGGGACAACCTGCCGGACGAGGAGCTGGACGAAGACGAGTTCTACTATGCCGATCTCGAAGGGCTCGAGGCGCGCGACGACAAGGGTGTCAGCTATGGCACCGTCACCGGCGTCTTCGATTTCGGCGCCGGCGACCTGCTGGAACTCAAAGGTCCGGGCAAGCGCCCGGTGCTGATCCCCTTCTCCGAAGCCTCGGTGCTGGAGATCGACCTCGAGGCCGGCACGCTGCTGATCGATCCGCTGGCGGCGGGTCTGGTCGACGATTCGGAAGAGCTGTCGAAATTCACTCCCGACAAGCCGAAAAAGAAGAAGTAATGGCTTTCCGGGCGAGCGTGCTGACACTTTATCCGGAAATGTTTCCGGGGCATCTGGGCTTCTCGCTCGCCGGCAAGGCGATGGAGCGGGGGCAATGGTCGCTGGACACGGTGCAGATCCGCGACTTCGCCACCGACAGACACCGCACCGTCGACGACACCCCGGCCGGCGGCGGCGCCGGGATGGTGCTGAAGGCCGACGTTCTCGCCCGCGCGATCGACAGCGCCTCAGAAAACGATACCCGCCCGCGGCTGCTGATGAGCCCGCGCGGCCGGCCGCTGACACAGGAGCGTGTGCGCGAGCTCGCGGCGGGCGACGGCGTCATCATCGTCTGCGGCCGCTTCGAAGGCGTCGACCAGCGGGTGATCGAGGCGCGCGGACTGGAAGAGGTCTCGATCGGCGACTACGTGCTGTCAGGCGGCGAGCCGGCGGCGCTGATCGTGCTCGATGCCATCATCCGCATCCTGCCTGGCGTCATGGGCAACGATCTTTCCGGCCTGCACGAAAGCTTCGAAGGCGGACTGCTGGAACATCCGCATTATACCCGGCCGCAGGAATGGGAAGGCCGGGAAATCCCCGCGATCCTCACCTCGGGCAACCACGGCGCCATCGAGAAATGGCGGCATCAGGAAGCGGTGCGGCTGACGCGGGAGCGGCGGCCGGATCTGCTGGAAAAGGCTGACGCATCGCCCGGAAAATCGGGATCGAATTTCGGAAAGCACGATGCATAGATTCAAAGTGTCACAGCGTCCTTTGCGCGTCTGAAAAGGTGCGCGGCGCTGTAAAGTGAGAAAAACGGCTGATTTCGCAGCCCTTTTCACAAAAATGCCGCCCAAGGGATGACAAGCCCTGGCCTTTCGTGTATTGGCGCACGCGGAAATGGGGTTTATCCCCGTCTGCCAGCAAACAAAGAATGGCGAATCCGCTCCCGCCCTTGACGGGCAAAGTCCTGAGGCCAGTTTCCGAAGGATCAGTGTTGAGCGCTCTGGCTGTTTCAGAAGAACCAAAGGTTAAGACGATGAACATCATTCAGCAGCTTGAGGCCGAACAGGCCGCCAAGATCGAAGCCAAGCGCACGCTTCCCGAATTTTCCCCGGGCGACACCGTCCGCGTCAACGTCAAGGTCACGGAAGGCACCCGTACCCGCGTTCAGGCCTATGAAGGCGTCTGCATCGCCCGCTCCGGCGGCGGCTTGCAGGAAAACTTCACGGTCCGCAAGATCTCCTACGGCGAAGGCGTCGAGCGCGTATTCCCGATCTACTCGCCGATGATCGAAAGCGTCGACGTCGTTCGCCGCGGTAAGGTCCGTCGCGCCAAGCTCTATTACCTGCGCGACCGTCGTGGCAAGTCTGCCCGTATCGTTGAAGACACCGGCGTCCGCGCCCGCAAGCTCAACGACGCCGAGCGCGCCGCCATTGCCGAGGAAAAGGCACGCATCGAAGCTGAAAAGGTTGCAGCAGCCCAGGCGCTCGCCGCCGAGAAGGCAGCAGCAGAAGCTGCGGAAGCCAAAGCCGCTGCTGAAAAGGCCGCCGCAGAAGCAGCCGCCGCTGCAGCGGAACCGGCAGCAGAATAAGATCTGCGCCACGCAAAATTCTTTGCTTGGAAAGGCGGCCTTCGGGTCGCCTTTTCTATTTTTTGCTACGGCACGCAGCCGGCGGCCTTGCCTCGGGCCTATCTTCCGTGACAGTTTTTGCCGTTCAATTTGGGGAACCGTTCAAATGTTGTTTCGTCGTACCGTTCTTGCGAGCTTCGCCGCCCTTGCTCTTGCACCCCTCGCCGCATCGGCCGCCGAGCTGCCTGATCTCGGCGGCAAGAGCGTCGTCGTCGTCACCGAGAATGCCTATCCGCCGCTGCAATTCGTCGATCCGAAATCCGGCAAGGCGATCGGCTGGGAATATGATGCGATGAACGAGATCGCCAAGCGGCTGAACTTCAAGGTCGAATACCAGAACACCAGCTGGGACGCGATGATCCAGGCCGTGTCCGACGGACAGTACAACATCGGCATGACCGGCATCACCATCAAGGAAGACCGCAAGCAGAAGGTGGACTTCTCCGATCCCTATATGCGCTCGCAGCAGTTCATGCTGGTGCGCGGTGACGAGAAGCGCTTCACCGATGCCAAGTCCTTCGGCGAATTCAAGGATGGCCTGGTCGGCGCACAGCCCGGCACCACGCCCTTCTACACCGCCGTCTACGAAGTGCTTGATGGCAACGAACAGAACCCGCGCATCAAGCTCTTCGAAACCTTCGGTGCCACCGTCCAGGCCCTGAAGGCCGGCGATGTCGACGTCGTGCTGACCGACGGCACCGCCGGCAAAGGCTATGTCGATGCCTCGAACGGCGCTCTCAAGCTGATCGGCGAACCGCTCGGCACCGAGGATTTCGGCTTCATCTTCCCGAAGGGCTCCGACCTCGTCGCCCCGGTCAATGCCGCCATCGCCGCACTCAAGGCCGATGGTACGCTCGATGGGCTGAACAAGAAGTGGTTCCTCGACTACAAGATGGGCGAATGACGCCGAGCAGCCGCTAATGGCCCTGCGACCATCTCCCGACAGACACGTCAAGGACGACTATCCCTGGTGGCTGGTCGCCCTCGTCACGATCGGCATCGTGCTTGCCGCCGTCATCGTCGCCAACGATATCTATGCCCAGGTCTTCCGCACCGTCGTCAACGGTGTCGGCGTCACCGTCTTCGTCACGCTGGTCGCCTTCGTGCTCGCCACCGTGCTCGGCCTCGGCATCTGCCTGCTCGGCATGGCCGACAGCCAGGTGTTGCGTCAGATCGCGCGATTCTACATCGAGATCATCCGCGGCATCCCGATCCTCGTGCTGCTGTTCTACGTCGCCTTCGTCGGCGCGCCGGCTCTGGTCGCAGCCTACAACTTCCTGATTTCGCCGCTGGTGACATCAGGTATGGCCGAGCCCATCCTGGTGCGCGACCTCTCGCTGATGTGGAGAGCGATCATCGCGCTGACGGTCGGCTATTCCTCCTTCATCGCCGAAATCTTCCGGGCTGGTTTCCAGTCGGTCGATCTAGGCCAGATCGAGGCGGCCAAGGCGCTTGGCCTGTCGCGCTACCGGCGCTTTCGCTCCGTCGTCTTCCCGCAGGCAATCCGGGTGATCTTCCCGCCGCTCTCCAACGATTTCGTCTCGATGGTGAAGGACAGCTCGCTCGTCTCGGTCCTCGGCGTCGCCGACATTACCCAGATGGGCAAGGTCTATGCCGCCGGCTCCTTCCGCTTCTTCGAGACCTATTCGATCGTCACCTATATCTATCTGATCCTGACGATCGGCCTATCGCTGGCGCTGCGGCGGACGGAGAAATGGATGAAGTCGCGGTGACGGCACCAATAGCCGCACCACTGAGGGGTCGCAGAGCGTCCACTGATGATTCAAATTGAAGCCGCCGCGAAAAATCGCTATATGCAGGGCCATGGAATCCAAGTTCAGATGCATTGGTGCGCACATTTTCGTGCTGCAGGACCATTATCGCCTGCCGGCGCGGTTTTTTGCGTGCGTGTCAGGTGCGCTCAACAGCCGACTTCGTTGATCGAATGACGGCCGGCGGAGCTTGATCTGCCATTTCTCGATTTTCCAAAAGCTTCAGAAAAACGGACTTAACGCCATGAGCGCACCGCGTACCCTCTACGACAAGATCTGGGACGATCATCTGGTCGACGAACAGGCAGACGGCACCTGTCTTCTTTACATCGACCGCCACCTGGTCCACGAAGTCACCTCGCCGCAGGCGTTCGAAGGCCTGCGCATGACCGGCCGCAAGGTTCGCGCGCCGGAAAAGACGCTCGCCGTCGTCGACCATAACGTTCCGACCTCGCCCGACCGCCATCTCGGCATCAAGAACGAGGAAAGCCGCATCCAGGTGGAAGCGCTGGCGACCAATGCCGCCGAATTCGGCGTCGAATATTATTCGGCAAGCGACAAGCGCCAGGGCATCGTCCACATTGTCGGTCCGGAACAGGGCTTCACCCTGCCCGGCATGACCATCGTCTGCGGCGACAGCCATACCTCGACGCACGGCGCCTTCGGCGCGCTGGCGCACGGCATCGGCACTTCGGAGGTCGAGCATGTGCTGGCGACCCAGACGCTGATCCAGAAGAAGGCGAAGAACATGCTGGTGCGGGTCGACGGCGTGCTTCCGCCGCATGTCACCGCCAAGGACATCATCCTTGCCATCATCGGCGAAATCGGCACAGCCGGCGGCACCGGCCACGTCATCGAATTTGCCGGCGAAGCGATCCGCGCGCTGTCGATGGAAGGCCGCATGACGATCTGCAACATGACGATCGAGGGCGGCGCCCGCGCCGGTCTGATCGCCCCGGACGAAAAGACCTTCGAGTATATCAAAGGCAAGCCGCGCGCGCCGAAGGGCGAGGCGCTGGAACAGGCGATCGCCTATTGGAAGACCCTGCAGACCGACGAGGGCGCTCATTACGACCGCGTCGTCGTGCTCGATGCCGCCAGCCTGCCGCCGATCGTTTCCTGGGGCTCCTCGCCCGAGGATGTCATCTCCGTCCAGGGCATCGTCCCGAACCCGGACGACATTCCGGACGAAACCAAGCGCACCTCCAAGTGGCGCGCGCTTGACTATATGGGCCTGAAGCCGGGCACGAAGATGACCGACATCACGCTCGACCGCGTCTTCATCGGCTCCTGCACCAACGGCCGCATCGAGGATCTGCGCGAAGTTGCCAAGGTCGTCGAAGGCAAGACGGTTGCCCCAACCGTCGACGCGATGATCGTGCCGGGCTCCGGTCTCGTCAAGGAACAGGCGGAAGCCGAGGGCCTCGACAAGATCTTCAAGGCCGCCGGTTTCGACTGGCGCGAGCCGGGCTGCTCCATGTGCCTTGCGATGAACGACGACCGCCTGAAGCCGGGCGAACGCTGCGCTTCGACCTCGAACCGCAACTTCGAAGGCCGTCAGGGCTTCAAGGGCCGCACGCACCTCGTCTCGCCGGCAATGGCCGCCGCAGCCGCGATCGCCGGGCACTTCGTCGATATCCGAGAGTGGAACTGATCCGTCAAAACGGATAACAATCAAAAGCCCACCGATGCCGCTGCGCATCGGTGGGCTTCACATTTTATACCGCCCCGCCTCGGTCGCCTTATAAAACGGCTACCGCATGCGGTCTTTTGCGGGACGACCCTTGATTGGCTTGGCGATAATCGCGACGACGATCAGAAGGTTGCCGTCATCGGATCCGGTCCCATGCGGGCACCGGCGCTGTCGAGCTTGGCGATCGCGGCCATATCGTCGGCATCGAGCTTGAAGTCGAACACCTGGAAATTCTCCTCGATACGCGACGGCGTCACCGATTTCGGGATGACGACGAGGCCGGTGTCGATGTGCCAGCGAATGATGACTTGAGCCGGCGTCTTCTGATGCTTTTTGGCGATCTCACCGATATCGGCGTTCGAGATGAACTTGCCCTGGCCGAGCGGGCTCCAGGATTCGGTGACGATACCAAGCTTCTTGTGAACCTCCTGCGCCGCCTTCTGCTGGAAATCGGGATGCAGTTCGATCTGGTTGATGACGGGAACGACACCGGTTTCGCCGATGATGCGTTCGAGATGTTCAGGATTGAAGTTCGACACGCCGATCGAGCGGGCGCGGCCCTCTTCCCGGATGCGGGCGAAAGCCTTCCAGGTTTCCGTATAAAGGCCGCGATGCGGCGACGGCCAGTGAATGAGATAGAGGTCGACATATTCGGAACCAAGCTTCTTCAGGCTGCCGTCGAAGGCCCGCAGCGTATTGTCATAGCCTTGATCGGTATTCCTGAGCTTGGTGGTGACGAAGATGTCCTTGCGGTCGAGGCCAGAAGAGCGGATGCCTTCGCCGACGCCCTCTTCGTTGTCGTAGCCGGAAGCGGTATCGATGTGACGATAGCCGGCGGCGATCGCCGTGCGCACGGTGGGAGCGGCAATGTCCTGCGGCGTCTGCCAGACGCCGAGGCCGACTTGCGGAATAGAATGTCCGTCATGGAAAGTGATGATGGGTTGAGCGGTCACAATATATCTCCGGGAGTTTGAAGAATTGGACGAGGCATGAATTGCGCCCGCGCTTGCGGACGTCCCAGAACGCATTTCAGCCGGAGCGTTCGGTCACCGCAAGCATATAGGCGACCGCATCCGGAAGACAATCAGACGACGCGGACAATCGTTCCCTTCCGAAGGTGAGGCAGCAGTCGGCGCATGTCGCGCAGGCTCACTGCCACGCAACCCGCCGTCGGCTCGTAGCCTGGCCTGATGAGGTGGAAGAAGATCGCCGAGCCGCGATTGCGTGCACGCGAGGAGATGTTCCAGTCCATCACCAGGCAGATGTCGTAGAGCCCGTCTTTGCGCCGCATCTCCTCGTGACTTGCGCGAAACGGCGCCCTGACAAGGCGGTTGTAGCTGGCGCTATCGGACTGATCGCACCAGAGCATGTCGGGGCGGATGCGGCGGATGGGAAGTGGAGTGACGAGCCGGCCGTTCCGCTCGCCGCGCCGGAAGCCGGAGACCAGCTTCATCGAGGCGATCGGCGTGGCGCCGTCGCCCTCGCGTTTCATCACGGTGCGGCCGGAGCGGCCGATCGCAGCAGGCACGGTGATGGCGCCAAACCGGATTATCGCCCGGCTGTTGCGCCCCGGCGCAGGACGCACCACGATCGTCGACGGCTTTATCCCTCGCCTCTGCCTTGCTTTTTCCATTTTTCTCGCATGTCGTGCCTTGTCTGGGGCTTCGATTGAAATCATATCGAAACCGACCCGGCAACAGCCCGCTGCCCGATCCTTGCCAAAC
This sequence comes from Rhizobium sp. PEPV16, assembly GCF_008919455.1. Lineage (NCBI taxonomy): Bacteria > Pseudomonadati > Pseudomonadota > Alphaproteobacteria > Hyphomicrobiales > Rhizobiaceae > Rhizobium > Rhizobium sp. PEPV16. The sequence goes on along the minus strand of NZ_VSZV01000356.1, from coordinate 284,160 downwards.
CAGGAATTTGGCGTAGGACTAGGGGACTTAACATGAGGACGCAAACGGCATGACCGCACGCACCATTCTTCTGGTGGATGACGACGATGACCTTCGGCAGACGCTGACGGAGCAATTGTCGCTGTATGAGGAATTCACGGTTCTGCAGGAAGCCAACGCCGGCAAAGGTGTCGCGACCGCCCGCGCGACGCCGATCGACCTGCTGATCATGGATGTCGGCCTGCCCGATATGGACGGCCGCGAGGCAGTGAAGCTGCTGCGCAAGGGCGGTTTCAAGGCGCCGATCATCATGCTGACCGGCCACGATACCGATTCGGACACGATCCTCGGCCTCGAAGCCGGCGCCAACGATTATGTCACCAAGCCCTTCCGCTTCGCCGTGCTGCTCGCGCGCATCCGCGTGCAGCTGCGCCAGCATGAGCAGAGCGAGGACGCGACCTTCACCGTCGGCCCCTACCTCTTCAAGCCGAGCCAGAAGCTCCTGACCACCGATAACGGCCAGAAGATCCGGCTGACGGAAAAGGAAGCGGCGATCATCCGCTATCTCTACCGCGCCGAACAGAAGGTCGTTACCCGCGACATACTGCTCGAAGAGGTCTGGGGTTATAATTCCGGCGTGACGACGCATACGCTGGAAACCCACGTCTATCGCCTGCGCCAGAAGATCGAGCGCGATCCCTCCAATGCCGAAATCCTCGTCACGGAAAACGGCGGCTACAAGATCATACCCTAGAGTATTTCCGTTTTTCTCTGAATGACGGAAATGCCCTATCTCTTTGTTTTCACGTAATTCCGGACGCAGAACCGCGACGCGGTTTGCTGGAATTGCTCTAAGGCGAAAAGCCCGCATGGCGCTGACCGACGACATCCATATGCTCGCGCAGCTTCCTCTGTTCAAGGACATGAGTGAGGATCAGCTGCGGTTGATTGCCTTCGGCGCCGACCGGCGCATGATCGCTGCCGGCCAGATGCTGTTTCGCCAGGGCTCGCCCGCCGAGAGCGCCTATGTCATCCTCAGCGGCAGCCTGGAGCTGAGCGCGACGAGCAGCGACGGCATGCAGAGGACAGAGGGGATCGCCGGTCCCGGAACCCTGGTTTCCGAGCTGGCGCTGGTGACGCTGGTGGAGCGCAAATTCACCGCGGTAGCGCGCGAGGACACCAGCATCATCCGCATCACGCGCGCCCTCTTCCACCGGCTGATCGAGGAATATCCGGACGCAGCCCGGCTGATCGAGAACCGGATCCGCGATAATCTTGCGGAGCTTGCGGCAAAGGCCGCAAGCCAGTTCTACCGCTTCAGCTGATTCCAGATAGCGATAAGGATCCCTGCGCTTCCACGAAGCTGTACCGCTTAGAAATCGAAATGCGCCGTGACTGGTACGTGGTCGGAGGGCCGGTCCCAGCCGCGCGCCTCCTTGAGGATTTCTATCCGCTTGAGATGCGGCCCGAGATCCGACGACGACCAGATATGGTCGAGACGGCGGCCGCGATCGGCGGCCTTCCAGTCCTTGGCGCGGTAGCTCCACCAGGTGTAGAGTTTCTCGTTTTCAGGCACATGCTGGCGCATCAGATCGAGCCAGGCGCCGCGCTTCATCACCTCGAGCAGCCCCTCGGTTTCGACAGGCGTATGGCTGACGATCTTCAGAAGCTGCTTATGCGACCAGACGTCATGCTCCAGCGGCGCGATGTTGAGGTCACCGACGAGGATGGCTGAGGTATTGGCCTCGCCATCGGCTTTCAGCAGCTTCATCTCCTCGATGAAATCGAGCTTGTGGCCGAATTTCGGATTGATCGTGCGATCCGGCTCGTCGCCGCCGGCCGGGACATAGAAATTGTGCAGCCGAACGCGGCGATTGCCGTACTCGAAGATCGCCGAGATGTGACGCGCATCGCCGACGCCGCAATAATCCTGCCGGTGATCCTCGGTCAACGGTATGCGCGAGGCGATCGCCACGCCGTGATAGCCCTTTTGGCCGTGGATGATGATGTGATTGTAGCCCATCGCCCTGAGCGGTGCCGCAGGGAACAGATCGTTCGTCACCTTGGTTTCCTGCAGGCAGAGGATATCGGGCCTGTGCTTGAGAACGAGCTGCTCGACGATGGGCATGCGCAGCCGCACCGAATTGATGTTCCAGGTGGTGATCGAAAAACCCATGCCCCGTGCCCTCTCGCGCCCAATGCCCGCCGAACCCCGGTTCGACGCGACGCGCTTTCATGAAAGGGCTTTAAAACAAAGGCGGACGCGAGGGAACCGGCCATGAGCATGATGCCGAAAAGTGTGAGCGGTTTTCGGACGACATCATGCTCAAATCTTTGATAGAGATCCGGATGTTTTCAAGCCAACCCGGCCTGAAAACATCCGGATCTGGTAAAAGGAGCGGCCGATCAACCGAAAAGGTTCAATCGCGCGACTGAGGCGTGCCTGGAATGGTCTCATAGGGCACACGGAAGACGCGATCCTCGAACTGCATGCCGGTTTTGACGTTGAAGATCATCACCGAGGTGTCCTTGCCCTGATTGTCGGTGATCGTCCACTGACGCAGGTCGTAGGTCTTCGGGTCGAACATCATGGTGATGGTCGAGTTTCCGAACACCGTATTGTTGCCGAGTGCGATCGTCGTCAGGTCAGACTCTTCCTTCACGCCCTTCACCATGCCGGCCGACAGATCGATGCGCTGCGCCAGGAGCAGGCTGAGCGGGGTCTTGGACAGCGGATAGAGATCCCAGGTCTTGAGCTTCATATTGCCGATGGCGACGTTCCTGCCGTCGGCGATCACCCGCATTGGCGACGGATCGTCATAGTTGAAGCGCAGCTTGCCGGGGCGCTGGATGAAGAACTTGCCGCCGGTCTGTTCGCCGCGCGGGCCGAACTGCACGAATTCGCCCTGCATCGTCGTGACGCCGGAAAAATGATCGGCGATCGCCTGCGCCGTGCCGGAGGCGGGAGCTGCCGCCTGCGCATAAGCGCCAAGGGGAATGGCGCTCGCTATCGCAGCGACGGCAAAGGCGCCGAGAAGGTCGCGGCGCGTTACCGTCAGGCCGGAGAGGAAGGTATCGGAGTGACTCATCTAAATCTCCTTTATGCGATCTGCATGCTGCCGAAAGGCGGCGTCTTCAAGGCGTTGCGATCGGCCTGCGAAAGTAACGGCTTCGATGCTATCAGGTTTCCGCAAAAGCGGCTGCATCGGAAATATATGCCTGTTATGTCAGCGGTCGAGGATGTCGCCTTCGGTCGGAACCAAAATTTCGCGTTTGCCGGCATGGTTGGCCGGTCCGATGATGCCCTCCTTCTCCATGCGCTCGACGAGCGAGGCGGCACGGTTGTAGCCGATGCCGAGTCGGCGCTGCACGTAGGAGGTCGACGCCTTGCCGTCGCGCAGCACGATGGCGACCGCCTGGTCGTAGGGATCTTCCGATTCGGAAAGATTGGACGTGCCTGCCGGACCACCGCCACCGCCGCCGTAATCACCGTCTTCGTCGTCATCGGCAGTGATCGCGTCGAGATATTGCGGCGAGCCCTGGGTCTTCAGGTAGGAGACGATCTCTTCCACCTCGACATCCGAAACAAACGGGCCGTGCACGCGCTGGATACGCCCGCCGCCCGCCATGTAGAGCATGTCGCCCATGCCGAGCAGCTGTTCGGCGCCCTGTTCGCCGAGG
>NZ_VSZV01000356.1:259546-280490 GCF_008919455.1 Rhizobium sp. PEPV16 | reverse complement strand
GTGCCGGTGATGACGTCGACCGACGGACGCTGTGTCGCCATGATCACGTGGATGCCGGCCGCACGCGCCATCTGCGCCAGGCGCTGGACGGCGCCTTCGATATCCTTGCCGGCGACCATCATCAGGTCGGCCATCTCGTCGATGATCACGACGATATAGGGCATCGGCCGCAGATCGAATTCTTCGGTCTCGTACATCGCCTCGCCAGTATGGCGGTCGAATCCGGTCTGCACCGTGCGCGAGATCGCCTCGCCCTTCGACAGCGCCTGCTCGACGCGGGTGTTGAAGCCGTCGATGTTGCGCACGCCGATCTTCGACATCTTCTTATAGCGCTCTTCCATCTCGCGCACGGTCCATTTGAGCGCCACGACGGCCTTCTTCGGATCGGTAACGACAGGTGAAAGCAGGTGCGGGATGCCGTCATAGACGGAGAGTTCGAGCATCTTCGGGTCGATCATGATCAACCGGCACTGTTCCGGCGTCATGCGGTAGAGCAGCGACAGGATCATCGTATTGATGGCGACCGACTTGCCGGAGCCGGTGGTGCCGGCGACGAGCAGATGCGGCATCTTGGCGAGATCGGCGATGACGGCTTCGCCGCCGATCGTCTTGCCGAGCGCCATGGCGAGCTTCGCCTTGCTGCCTTCGAAATCCCGGGAGGCGATGAGTTCACGCAGATAGACGGTTTCGCGCGTCTGGTTCGGCAATTCGATGCCGATCGCGTTGCGGCCGGGCACGACGGCGACGCGGGCGGCAATCGCGCTCATCGAGCGGGCGATATCGTCGGCAAGGCCGATGACGCGCGACGACTTGATACCGGGCGCCGGCTCCAGTTCGTAGAGCGTGACGACAGGGCCGGGGCGGACATGGATGATCTCGCCCTTGACGCCGAAATCTTCGAGCACGCCTTCGAGCATGCGGGCATTCTGCTCCAGCGCATCGGCCGAAAGCGTGGAGTCGCGCACGACGTTCTTCGGTTCGGCGAGCAGATGCATCGACGGAAGCTGGAAACCCTCGGGACGGATGAACGAGCCCTGCGCCTCCCGCTCGATGCGGGCGCTGGGCTTCGGACGTGCGACGACGGGAACGACGCGCGGTTCCGGCTTGCCGGCCGCTTTTGCCGGTGCGCGGATCATCCAGTCGTCGTCATCGTCGTCGGGCAGGATATCGGCCGGGCGCGGCGGCATGTCGTTATCGAAGGGCAGGTCGTCGTCATTATCATCGTCATCATCGATGGACATCGACGGCGCGGAGACGATGCGCCGCGGCGAAGCCGTTCTTGACCCCATCGACGGCTCCATCGACGGCTCCATGCGCTCGCCGCGGACGGTCGGCGCCTTGGCGCGCACGGGTTCGTTCAGCGTGCCGAACTCGTCATCGTTGAAATCATAAGGTGATTCGTAATCGCCCTGGCGCCGCTTGCGCGGACCCATGCCGAACAGCCGGCGCAGTCGGCCCTGGCTCATGTACCAGGCATGCGTCACGGCGCCGCTGAGAGCGACCCAGCGGGACTCGTCTTCCTCCTCGTCCTCGTCTCCGACGACGCGGGCCTTGCTGCGCGTATCGACGTAGTCTTCCTCGATCTCCTCGTCGGCGTCACTGCGGCCGACAAGGCCTGATGCAAAGAGCATCAGCCAGGCGGTCGGCGCGGCGAAGATGCAACCGACGACCATGGCGAAGGTGCCCGTCGGATAGGCGCCGGCGAAGAGTGCGGGAAAACGCAGGATCATGTCGCCGATGACACCGCCGATGCCGTTCGGGATCGGCCAGGTGAGCGGCGGCGGAAAGCAGCCGAGGACGGCGCAGGAAAGCACCGAACCGCCGAACCAGGCGCCGGCACGGGCAGGAATACGGCTGAAGCGGCGGCCCGAGATCAGCGTCAGCGCCCAGGCGACGATCGGCAGCATCGAAACGACGCTGGCAAGCCCGAGGAACTGCATGACGATATCGGCAAAGGCAGCCCCGCTGTAACCGAGAATATTCGTCGGCAGGTTGGCGGTCGCATAGGAATAGCTCGGATCCGCAACATTCCATGTCGCCAGCGCCGCGACGCAGAACGCCAGCAGCAGAAAGATCGCAAAGCCGATGAGCGCCTGGATCTGCCGCAGCATGAATGCCGAGAAGGAAAACCGATCCGGACGGCCATCCATCGCCGGCGACGTGCTTCTTGCCATGTGTCTAACCCGTCCAATGCCTGAGGACACGCGAATCGCTGAAGCGTCGGTGCCAAAATGCGTCCGCTCTACCTAATCAGAGCCGGGTTAAAGCGATGTTAACCATGCATGCCTGGACGTGCATTCCGAACCGGGAAATGAAAAAAAGCCCGAACCTTGAAAGGTCCGGGCCAAATGCGGTCTATGGTTAGATAGGCCGCGACGGGCTGTGATGCGGCGCCCTTCTGCCGGGCGCCGCAAACCCTGTGATCAGGAAGAGTGGTAGGCGGCTTCGCCGTGGGTCGAAAGGTCGAGACCTTCGCGTTCGGCTTCAACGGTAACACGCAGGCCGATGACGACGTCGACGATCTTGTAGAGGATCGCCGAGCCGATACCGGACCACAGCAGCGTCGTCAGCACGCCCTTGGCCTGGTTCCAGACCTGGGTTGCCGTGCCGGCATAGGAGGCTGCGAAATCGGCGGTCGAATAATCGACGATGCCTGCACCGCCGAGCGCCGGGTTGACGAGGATACCGGTGCCGAGAGCGCCGATGATGCCGCCGACGCAATGGACGCCGAAAACATCGAGGCTGTCGTCGTAGTTGAACTTGTTCTTCACGACGTCGACGAAGAAGTAGCAGGCCGGCGAAACGAGGAGGCCGAGAACGATCGAGCCCATCGGGCCGGCAAAGCCTGCCGCCGGGGTGATGGCGACGAGACCGGCAACCGCGCCGGAAGCGCCACCGAGCATGGAAGCCTTGCCGCGGGTGAGGGTTTCGACGATGCACCAGGACACAGCGGCGGCAGCCGCTGCGACGAAGGTGTTGATCATAGCGAGAGAAGCGTAGGCATTGGCTTCGAGGTTGGAGCCGGCATTGAAGCCGAACCAGCCGACCCAGAGCAGCGAGGCGCCGACCATGGTCAGCGTCATCGAATGCGGAGCCATGATTTCCTTCTTATAGCCCGTGCGCTTGCCGAGCATGATTGCGCCGACGAGGCCCGCGATACCGGCATTGATGTGAACGACCGTGCCGCCGGCAAAGTCGATTGCGCCGTAGGAGAAGATCAGGCCGGCCGGCGAGGTGTAGGAGCTCGGACCACCCCAGAACCAGACCATGTGCGCCATCGGGAAGTAGATGAAGGTGACCCAGAGCACGACGAAGAGCATGACTGCCGAGAACTTGATGCGCTCGGCGAATGCGCCGACGATCAGGCCGGGCGTGATGCAGGCAAACGTCATCTGGAACACGATGAAAGTGTATTCCGGAATGGCGACGCCCTTCGAGAAGGTTTCTACGAGCGACGAGGTGTTGACGCCGGCGAGGAAGGCCTTGGAGAAGCCGCCGACGAAGCTGTTCAGCGAACCGCCATCGGTGAAGGCGAGCGAATAGCCGTAGGTCACCCAGATCAGCGCCACGACGGCCGTGATCATGAAGACCTGCATCAGCACCGAGAGCATGTTCTTGGCACGGACGAGACCGCCGTAGAAAAGCGCAAGGCCGGGGATGGTCATCAGAAGGACGAGCGCCGAGGAGACGAGCATCCAGGTATTGTCACCCTTGTCCATGGTGAGAGCAGGAGCAGCAGCGGCAGTAGCGGCTGGTGCAGCCTCCTGCGCAAAAGCGACGGCCGGCGCCAGAAGGGCGGCCGAAGCTGCGCAAAGACGCGCAAAGGTGGAAGAAAACTTCGAAATTGACATTGGAAAAAGCTCCTTGATCTGCCGTTCTTACAGCGCTTCTGAATCGGTTTCGCCCGTACGGATGCGCACGGCATGGTCGATCGAATAGACGAAGATCTTGCCGTCACCGATCTGACCGGTCTTGGCCGCTGCCGCGATGGCCTCGACCGCCCTGTCGACGAGTTCCGATGCAACCGCGATTTCGATCTTGAGCTTCGGCAGGAAGCTGACTGCATATTCGGTGCCGCGATAGATTTCGGTGTGCCCCTTCTGGCGCCCGTAGCCCTTCACTTCGGTTACGGTCAGCCCCTGAATACCGATCGCCGTAAGGGCTTCGCGGACCTCATCGAGCTTGAACGGCTTGATAATGGCCATCACAATTTTCATCTGGTTTCCCATCCTTCGTTATCCTCGGCGCGGAGCCGACTCTCCTTGCCGCTGACGTTCCTGAACAGCGACCGGCCAATACACATTCAAGGGACGTGCCAGATTCGAGGCAATACGTAAGTTATTGAAAAGTATAGGTTATAATAAAGAGTGCCAATAAACAGGCAAATGATTGGCCAATAAGCGCACAAATAACGCGCAAATTTGTAAAGTTGCACATTATTTATTCATTTGCCTTTTTCCGAATCAGGCCTTCCTGCGCGACCGATGCGATCAGGCTACCGGATCGTGTAAATAGGCTACCCCGGGTTAATCCTCTGGCACCTGAAGCCGACGGACTGTCCTGCGTATAAAGCAGCCAGTCGTCGAGTTTGCAGGGTCTGTGGAACCACATGGAGTGATCGAGGCTCGCCACCTGCAGGCTCTGGTCGAAGATGGACGTTCCGTGCGCATAGAGCGACGTATCGAGCAGCGTCATGTCCGAAAGATAGGCAAGCACCGCCGCCTGGTAGAGCCGGTCGTCGGGGACCGGGCCGGTGGCGCGCACCCAGACGTCCTGTTTCGGATCGAGCTTCCTTTCGGAAAAATAATGCGTCAGCGAGACGGGGCGGATCTCGATCGGCCGCTCACGCTGCCAGTATTTTCGGATCGCTTCCGGCGCATGGGCGAGATACTGCTCCTTGATCTGCTGCTCGCCGAGCAGCGCCTCCGGCATTTCAACCTTAGGCATCGCGATCTGGTGCTCGAAGCCCGGCTCCTCCACCTGGAAGGAGGCCGACAGCGCGAAGATCGCCTTGCCATGCTGGATGGCGACGACGCGCCGCGTGTTGAAGCTCGATCCGTCGCGGATGCGCTCTGCCCGATAGATGATCGGCACCGTGGGATCGCCGGGACGCATGAAATAGGCATGCAGCGAATGGACGAAACGCTCGCCCTCGATGGTGCGCTGCGCCGCCATCAGCGCCTGGCCGATCACCTGGCCGCCGAAGACCCGCTGCCAGCCGACCTTGGGGCTGCGGCCGCGGAAGATATCGACCTCGATCGGCTCGAGATCGAGCGTCGAAAGCAGCGTCTCCATCGCCGAAGGCCCTGATGTCTCGCCCGTCATTTTCTATGTCTCCCAGCGGTAGGAAGTGAAGTTGCGATGATCTATATAGAGCACATCTGAGGCATAAGGTACGGGAGCGGCGCGATGCTTGATATGCTGGTTGTGGGCGGGGGTTATGTCGGCCTTTCCGCCGCTGTCGCGGTCAAACAGGCAGCACCCCATCTGAATGTCGCCGTCGTCGAGGCGGCCCCCGAGCATGTCTGGAAAAGCGATACGCGCGCTTCCGCCATCATCGCGGCGGCGGCGAAGATGCTCGAGGTCTTCGGCATCTGGAACGAGATCGAACCGGAAGCCCAACCGATCACCAAAATGATCGTCACCGACTCCAAGACCTCCGATCCGGTGCGTCCGGTGTTTCTGACCTTCGACGGCGAAGTGGCCGACGGCCGGCCCTTCGCCCACATGATCCCGAATGTCGCGATGGTCGCAGCCCTGCGCGGTGCCTGCAACCGGCTCGGCATCGACATCCGCCACGGGCTCGGCGCTACGGCGCTGAAGACCCACGACACCCATGCCACCGTCACGCTTTCGGACGGCAGCGCGCTGGAAACCCGGCTGCTGGTTGCCTGCGACGGCGTGCGCTCGACGCTGCGCGATCTCGCCGGCATCAGGACCGTCACTTGGGACTACGGCCAGTCCGGCATCGTTGCAACCGTCGAACACGAGCGGCCGCATGGCGGATGCGCCGAGGAACATTTTCTGCCGGCCGGCCCCTTCGCCATCCTGCCGCTCAAGAACAACCATTCCTCGCTCGTCTGGACGGAGCGCACGCCGGATGCCAACCGGCTGGTCGCCGCCGACGATCTGATCTTCGAGGAAGAGCTCGAACGCCGCTTCGGCCACAAGCTTGGGAGCCTGAAAGTGATCGGCGACAAGCGCGCCTTCCCGCTCGGCCTGACGCTCGCCCGCGCCTTCGTCGCGCCGCGTTTCGCGCTGGCCGGCGACGCCGCCCACGGCATCCACCCGATTTCCGGTCAGGGGCTCAATCTCGGCTTCAAGGATGTGGCGGCACTTGCCGAAACCATCGTGGAAGCCGACCGCCTCGGCCTCGATATCGGCTCGATCAACATTCTCGAGCGCTACCAGACCTGGCGGCGCTTCGACACGTTCCGCATGGGGGTGACGACCGACGTGCTGAACCGGCTCTTCTCCAACGACGCGACGCCGATCCGCATCGCCCGCGACGTCGGCCTCGGCATCGTCGACCGGCTGCCGCGCCTCAAATCCTTCTTCATCGGCCAGGCGGCCGGAACGACGGCAAAGGACAATCCGCGGCTGCTTGCCGGCCAGACGATTTAACCTTTTACGCAATACGCGGCAAAAGCGCCTCGCGCTTTGCCGGGGAAACCCGCTTCCTGGAATTGCTTTAGTCGTCGAGGCGGCGGGCTTCGGACACCAGCATGATTGGAATGCCGTCGCGGATCGGATAGGCAAGCCGCGCCTTTTCCGAGACGAGTTCATTGTGCTCGCGATCATAGGAAAGCCGCCCCTTGGAGAGCGGGCAGACCAGGAGATCGAGCAGCTTTGGATCGACGCGGCTGAGTTTTTCGTCCATGGCTGAAGTCTACTGCAGAACCGTGTCGGAGTCACCGAAGACGCGCGCCAGCACGATTTCGGTAATGGCGATCAGCGTCTCTGCCCGCGTCTTCAGGTCCGGCGCCTCCAGCAGCGCCTGTTTTTCCGCCGGCCCGAAGGGCGACATCATCGCCAGCGAATTGACGAGCGTCAGATTGCTCGCCCGCTCGACGCTCTCCCAGTCTGCCTCCAGCTTGTTGGCATCGAGATAGGCCTTGAAGGCGGTCAGAAGCGCTGCGCGGTCGACCGCCTCCTCCTCGTTCTCGGCCGAGAGGTCGGCGATAAAAGGGGCGATGCGGAAGGTGCGGAAGGGATCGCTGGTCGCTTTCTCCTCCAGCAGCCGGAAGCGGCAGACGCCGGTCAGCGATACGATATAGCGCCCGTCGCCGGTCTCGGCGAAGGAGGTGATGCGGCCGAGGCAACCGACAGCGGCAAGGTTGGGCTCGCCGCCCTTGTCCTCGTGTTCGCCGAGCGCCGGCTGCACCATGCCGATCAGCCGGTTTCCGGTCAGTGCTGCATCCAGCATCGCCAGATAGCGCGGCTCGAAAATGTTGAGGGGAAGCTGCCCGGCCGGCAGGAGGAGGGCGCCGGTCAGGGGGAAGACAGCGATCACATCAGGCAGATCGCCCGGCTTCAGGTATCTGGCATTCCCGACTTGCATGAAACCGTCCCGCATTCTTGTAACGGGCATGCCCGTCTTGACGAGAATGTGGTGCCCTCGTCCGAAAACGCAAGGGCAGATGCTCGAAACTTACAGCGCCGCGCGTCTTTTTAGACGCGCGAAGGACGCCGTAACACTTTGAATCATTGTATGGTTTAGTCCCTGAATCGATTCCGATTTAAGGAATTATGCAGTGGCGCATACCCGGAAAATCGGAATCGATTTTCGAAAAGCACTATGCGTAGGTTCAAAGGGTTAGCCTGTCTTGTCGGACGCGCCGCGCCCTACGAGAACAGCATCGCCGAAAGCTTGCGGCGCGCTGCAACCGTCGCCGGATCCTTGAAGCCCCAGACCTCGAAGAACTGCAGCAGCTGGCGGCGGGCGCCATCATCGTCGAAGGCACGGTCCTTGCGCATGATCAGCAGCAGATGGTCGGCCGCCTCGTCGCGCCGGCCTTCGACATTGCGGATCTTGGCGAGCTTGATCCGCGCCTCGTGGTCATCGGGATTGGCGGCCAGTTCACGCTCGAGCGCAACGGGATCGCCGAGTTTGCGGGCTTCCTCGATCTGCTCGAGCTTCATCAGCACCGCCTGGATGCCGGCGTCTTTCGCCAGCTCTTCCGGCAATTCCGTCAGTATTTCGCGCGCCCGCTGATGCTGGTTGGCGGCGATCATGCATTCGGCCATGCCGGCAAGCGCCTTGGCATTCTCGGGGTCGGCCTGCATCACGGCGCCGTAGAGCTGAGCGGCCTCGTTGATATTGCCGGCGGCAAGCAGTTCCGCCGCTTCCGCAAGCACGGCTTCGATTTCCGCCGCCTCGTCGGCGCCGGCCGGACCGGCGATACGGTCGATGAACTGCTGGATCTGGCTTTCCGGCACCGCGCCCATGAAACCGTCGGCAGGACGGCCGTTGACGAAGGCGATGACGGCAGGGATCGACTGGATGCCGAGCTGGCCGGCGATCGAGGGATGGTCGTCGATATTCATCTTGACCAGCCGGACGCGGCCCTTGGCTTCGTTGATGACCTTCTCCAAGACGGGCGTCAGCTGCTTGCACGGACCGCACCAGGGCGCCCAGAAATCGACCAGCACCGGCTGCTTGCGCGATTCCTCGATGACGTCCTTGGCGAAATTCGCGGTCGTCGTCTCCGTGATGTAGCTGCCGGCCGCAGCCGCGGGCTGTGGTGCCGCGCCGAAGCTTGTGCTCGCCGTCATCTGATTTCCGAAGGAAGCGTTATAGGGGTTGTCGCTGCCGCTCATAGGTATCTCCCGCCGCGCCGATCCTGCCGGCGTCTTTGCTAAAGCATGTCGCGCAAAACTGTGGTGCGGTTTTGCGATAAAGGCATGCGCAAAACCAGAGACTAAAGCGCGGCAAGCGAATCTAAAAGATCGCGACGCGCTTTAGCGCTAAAATCGTATGTCAGGACGTCACTTTCAAGACAAGCGGCTTATGTCCGGTCGCTTCCATGAAACGGATGAGATCGCTGCTCGCGATCGAGGTCGTCGCATCGTTGGATAGCGGATGGCAGTTGACGATCTCGTGCGCCATCAGCTCGGCATCGAGCACGAAGGTGACATTCTCCGCAGTATCGTTGATCGCGCCGAAGGCGGTCACCGCACCCGGAACGACGCCGAGATACTCCATCAGCTTCTCCGGTCTGCCGAAGGAAACCCGGCCGGACCCGCCGATTGCATTATGCACCTGCTTGAGGTCGACGGCAGCATTTTCCTCCACGGTCAGCAGAAAATACCTGTCCTTCTTGTCTTTGACGAACAGGTTCTTGGTGTGGCCGCCGGGGATTTCATCGCGCAGCGCCACCGATTCGGCCACGGTGAAGACCGGCGCATGGTCGACCGTCTTATGGGCAATGCCGAGCCCGTCCAGAAAGGCAAACAATTCTTCTCTTGTCTTCGGGGCATTTTCGGACATGGAGCAATCCATTGGGCAGGAAGGGAAAAAAGCGAGGCGTTCTGATTAAGTCGGTCCACATCGTTTGGCAATCTTTGCGACCGACGCTTTGCCTCGCATTTGCGGCCTTTCCGCTGGGCCGCTGCGAACACCGGAATTTTTCTTCGCCTCTCCGTCATTTCCCTGTTGCATTTGAAAACCCGTTAGGCCATATAGCGCCGGTCGCCGCGAGGCGGCGCCCACGGTCCAACAACTACCCCGGACCGATGTGGATTGAGCGGGTGTAGCTCAGGGGTAGAGCACAACCTTGCCAAGGTTGGGGTCGAGGGTTCGAATCCCTTCGCCCGCTCCAGTTTCCCAATTGTCCATTCCCGACACATAGGTAACAGATTGTCCCTGGGACTGGGGTGAAACCTCGTGCCGAACGGGTGGCCTCCTTCTTCAACGTCAGATGCATGCGCTCGTGGCGACCGTTCTGCTGCGGATGGTTTGATGCGTTCGATACCTGCCGAGCCTCAGCCATCAGACCGACAGCTTCGACAGGTTGTAGAGCCCGTTGGGGCTGGCAAAGGGCAGGCCTTTTAAGCCAGGGTCATTCCGCCATCGACATGAAGCTCGATCCCGTTGACAAAGCTTCCTGCATCGCAGGCGAGGAAGAGTGCGGCGCGCGCCAACTCTTCCGGTCGGCCGAGACGGCCGGCGGGGATCAGGGAAGCCATGTAATCTTCGAATGCCGGCCGCTCGGCCTCCGATACGCCCAGCTTGGCGAGGATTTCCGTCTCGACCGGTCCTGGGCTCAGGATGTTGACGCGGATCCGCCGCGACTTAAATTCGATCGCCCAGTTTTTCGCAAAGGCGGCGGTTGCTGCCTTTGAACCGGCATAGACGGTATGGTCCGGGAGGACCTTCGTGGCCGCGAGCGAGCTCGTAACGATGATGTTTCCGCCGTCGCGGATCAGAGGGGCGATCGTCTGCACGCCGAAGAACACGCCGCGCGTATTGATTGCGAAATGCCGGTCATAGTCTGCCGGAGTCACCTCGGCGGAGGTGGTGAGATTGATGATCCCAGCATTGGCCATGTAGATGTCGAGCCCGCCGAAGCGGCTCTTCACGGTGTCAGCCAGCCTGCGATGATCTTCCAGGTCGGCGGCATCACCCACGAAGCCGATGGCCGACGGACCGATTTCTTGCACGGCGCGGTCGACAGCATCCTGCCGGCGCCCGGAAATGATGACCTGCGCTCCTTCTTCCGCGAACAGCCGAGCGGTCGCCTTGCCGATGCCGCTATTGCCGCCGGTGATGACGGCGACCTTGTTTTTGAGGTGTTGCATTGTTTATCTCCTTTCAACGAGAAATTAGATAAACGCTGCCACCCTTCGTCATTAGATCATGGGCGGGCACATGATCTGTGCCGCGGAGGTGCAAATGCCGAATCTGCTCAACGAGATGCCCGGATTGATGGCTTTTGTGCGAACGGTAGAGGCCGGATCGTTCAGCGCCGCGGCCCGCGATCTGGCAACGACACCGTCAGCGGTGTCGAAGAGCGTGGCGCGGCTGGAAAAGAAGATTGGCGCCCGGCTGTTCCTGCGCTCCACGCGCGCCCTGATGCTTACCCAGGACGGGCAACTTTTCTTCGACCGCGTTGCGCCGCTGTTGCGGGACCTGGATGCAAGTGAAGAGGCGATCAGCTCCGACGTTGCGCCCTCGGGTCGCTTGCGCATCAGCATGCCTAGCGAAATGGCGCCTCTACTGCTGCCGCGCCTCTTCGGAAGCTTTGCAGCCGACTATCCGAACCTGCATCTCGAAGTCGGACTTACGGATCGGTTCGTCGATCTGATCAGGGAGGACTACGACGTTGTGCTGCGCGTTGGAAATCCCGCGCCGGGGGACCTCATGGTTCGTCACCTGGCCGACCTGCCGATGACGATCGTCGGGTCTCCGACCTTTCTGAAGACCTGGGGCAATCCTGCAACTGCCGAAGCGCTGGCGGCTCTGCCCTTTGTCCGCTATGCGCTGGGTGGTATCACGCAGCCTCTGCGCCTGCCGGACGGGACGAGCTTCATTCCCTTCGGGCGCGTCGATTGCGACTCAGGGACCGCACTCATTCAGGCTGCGCTGAATGGGCTGGGAGCGGCCTATCTTCTGCGATGTCTGGTCGCGAAAGACCTGGCAGGCGGCACGCTTGTTACACTCGCGGCGGGGTTTGCGTTCCCGAGCGCTTCCTTCAATGCACTTCACGCCTTTGGTCGCATCGTGCCGTTGCGCGTAAAACTGGTCTGCGATTTCATCGCCCGCGAGGCAAAAGCCCTCGAAGCCATCTGAGCACCTGATGTTGGGGTTGGTCGAATTCAGGTCCGCCGGTCTCGCGCATCGTCGGGGTAAGGTCTCCCATGCCCCAATCAGCTCACCGACGGAGCGGAGATATAGGATGCCGACCCTAAGCTCGAAGCAGTCGAGAACCACGTAAACGACGATCCCGAAGGCCAGGATGTCTATGAGGATCATTGCGGGACGTTTCTCTCGCGGTTGCATCCAACAAATCGGCGAAACCCCGGGCGATTGCCGCATGCGCCTGCGTCAACAGCAATTGCTCTGCAGCGGCAGCAATCGTTCTGGCGCAGCCGCAGATCGGTTTCGCTAGATCATTAGAGGACACGCCAGCAGTGAGTGTGTCGCCGATCGCTAAAGACTTCACCCGCATTGACCGCGCCTCCCGCCCGGGAAGCGTAAGCCACCCAGGATTAGCACCAGGATAGAACACAGGAGTTTTCAAAGATGAACCAGATGATCAATAACACTCAGGAGGCAAGCATGAAACTGGACAACACCTTACATCCCAGCAGACCGGTGCCCGAAGAGCTGGTTCCGTCGCGCTATGCGGTGCGGATCGGCGAGATTGACGTGCTGGTGATCAGCGATGGGGTGCTGCCGCTCCCAACCGCGATGTTGGGACACAACGCCGAGCCGGCCGCCCGGGCCGCCTGGCTGGGCGACATGTTCCTGCCGCAGGACGCCTTCGACTGGGCACTGAACGTGGTCGTGGTGCGCAGCGGCGGGCAGACCATCCTTATCGACGCTGGGCTGGGATTGGACCCGGACTTGAACTTGCCGCGGGCCGGGCAGTTGATGAAGCGACTGGAGGCCGCCGGCATCGATCTTGGATCCGTGACCGACGTGGTGCTTACACACATGCACATGGACCACGTTGGCGGGCTGCTCGTCGACGGGGTGAAGGAACAATTGAATCCGGACCTGCGGATCCATGTGGCGGCTGCCGAGGTCAAATTCTGGGAGTCGCCCGATTTCTCCCACGTCTCCATGCCGGCGGGCTTCCCCGACGCGCTTCGGGCGGCCGCCAAGCGGTTCGCCAAAGAGTATCGCAGCCATCTCAGGCTGTTCGAGGATGAGCATGAAGTGGCGCCGGGCGTGGTCGTCTCTCGTACCGGCGGGCACACCCCTGGGCACAGCGTGGTCCGCGTTGCTTCAGGCAACGACCGGCTGATGTTTGCCGGCGACGCCGTGTTCGCGGTCGGGTTCGACCACCCCGACTGGTTCAACGGCTTCGAACATGACCCCGAGGAGGCTGCCCGCGTTCGGGTCCGGCTTTTGCAGGAGCTGGCAGCGACCGGCGAACTGCTGGTGGCGACGCATATGCCGTTTCCTTCCGTTGGCCATGTCGCGGTCGACGGCGACGCCTTTCGTTGGGTCCCGGTCTTCTGGGACTACTGACCGGTTGGCGAATTGAGGCCGAACCAAAGCGTGCATCCTTGAAGGCCGCGTCCAGCGCGGCCTTCAAGCCCGAGCGTCAACCAGGCCTTCACCTATCCACCTATTGAACCACGCGCACCGCATGGGCGCATAACAAATGGAGCATCTTATGAAAATCGTGATTATCGGCGGAACCGGCCTGATCGGTTCAAAGACAGCAGAGCGCCTGCGCAAGAAAGGGCATGAGGTCATTGCCGCTGCCCCGAAAACCGGCGTCAATACTCTCACCGGAGAGGGCTTGGCGGAAGCACTGAAGAATACCGACGTGGTGATCGACCTCGCGAACTCGCCATCCTTCGAGGATAAGGCCGTGCTTGAATTCTTTCAGACGGCGGGCAAGAACCTGATGGCAGCGGAAATCGAGGCCGGCGTGAAACACCACATCGCGCTTTCCATCGTCGGCACGGATCGGTTGCCGGATAGCGGCTATCTTCGAGCCAAGGTCGCCCAGGAAAAGATCATCCGGGAAGCCGGCACTCCCTACACCATCGTGCGTTCCACACAGTTCATGGAATTTCTCGGCGGCATCGCCCAGGAGGGCACGGTTGGCGACACGGCCCGCCTGTCGACAGGTTCCCTGCAGCCGATCGCGTCCGACGACGTCGCCGATTTCGTGGCTGACGCGGCGCTTGCTGCGCCGGTTAACGGCATTATCGAAATCTGCGGCCCCGAGCGTGCGCGTCTTTGCGATTTCGCCGCGCGCTACCTCAAGGCGATCGGAGATTCCCGCACCGTTATCGCAGATCCGGATGCCCGCTATTTCGGCACCAAACTGGAAGACGGTTCCCTCGTCTCCGACAATCATCCTCGCATCGGCCGCATCGGTTTCGACGATTGGTTTGCGACAACGCCCAGAAAATAACGAGTTGCGCATTGGCCGCCTGATAAGCGGCCCATGCGCCTGTCATTACAATTTGATGGCTACAAAAAACGTCGAAAAGATATACAAAACAATATGTTAGAAAAATGGCAATCTACTCCAAATCATGAAAGGACGATAAACATGATCAAGTCATTGGCTTTTGCCGTCGCATTGACGGCTCTCCTGTCAGGTTCGGCTCTTGCGCATGATGCGCCCGGTGGCGGGGGCGGCGCAAAGGTTACGCTGGTCTATGACCACAAACTGCCGAACGTACCCGGCAAGAGCATGAAGGGCGTTCTCGTCGAATATGCTCCGGGTGGTTTCTCGGAGGGCCATACACATCCAGTGTCCGCCTTCATATACGCGACCGTTCTCGAAGGTGCGATCCGCAGTCAGGTCAACGATGGCCCCGTCACTGTCTATAGCGCCGGTGAAAGCTTTTCGGAATTTCCGGGCGATCGCCACGGCGTCAGCGAGAACGCCAGCAAGACTAAGCCGGCAAAGCTGCTCGCTGTCTTCGTGGTCGATACCGGTGAGCAGGAACTGACCTTCCCAATCAAGAAATAGGCGATCTGGCCGGGCACACGATGTCGTGCCCGGCAATTCATTGACGCAAACCATGATCGGTGGACCCAGCTATGTCACGTGATGACAACTTCCTGCTGCTCGTCCTGATCGGCACTCTGGGAATTGCCGGGATGATCGTGTGGCACATTCAGGGCGCAAACCGTCAGACAGGTCGCCTGATCGTCGAGATCCTTTTCTTTACCGGCATGAGTCTCGTGCCTTTTATGGCAAGCATCGCGCCGCACCAGCCCGATGGTATCGCACGCCTTCAAAGATCGCTTACGAGCCGAAAGCGCTCGGGAAGAGATGATCGATGAAAGATGAGTTGGGTCATGAACAAGCCGGAATATGGCAAGCTGCGCTCTTATTCAGAGCGCAGCCTCAGTTCGGGATCCGATCACAATTTGGTCACATACTCCGGATCAGCTGAGGCCAGCGCAGCGGCGCGCTCGGGCTTCGGTGGATAGATCCAGACGGTGTTGATCTCCCGCTTGGTCGCCTTCGCTTTCTCGCCGACCATCTCCACCTTGCGATCCCATCCTCGCGTAAAGAGGGCTCCGGCATCGCCGAGATCGAGGCAGGTGACATAGGCCTCCTGATGATATTGCCGTGCTGGCACGCCCAGCAGTTCAGCGGCGGCATTGTTGCCCGCGAAGGCGCCCATGCGTGTGGCGTGCTGGCACGACATCAGTGCATAGTTGCCGCAGTCGTCGCAAGCGGCGCGCGCCGCATCCCCGGTGGCGAAGACGCCGGGTACGGACGGCACGCGCAGGCAGCCATCGACCAGCAGCCGGTCGAACTTGTCACGCTCGCCGGGAATTTTGGTGGTCAGCGGATTGGCCCGTATGCCTGCCGCCCAGATCACGGTCATGGTTTCGATATGCTCGCCGGTACTCAGCGTAACTCCGGATCTATCCAGCGATGAAACGCCGGCATTGAGCCGCGTTTCCACGCCGAGCTTGCGAAGTGCTTCCTCGATGATCGGCCGCGGACCTTCGCCCATGTCGGGGGCTACCGCGCTGCTGCGGTCGACGATAATGACACGTGGATTGGCGGTTTTGTCGAACAGGGTCCGCAGCCGCGAAGGCATCTCTGTCGCCGCCTCGATACCAGTGAAACCGGCGCCGGCAACAACGATTGTGTCGCGTGCAGCCGAGGCCGGCATCTTCGCAAGCTCGTGCAGGTGGAGATCAAGGGCAACGGCGTCATCGATGTTATCGACGCTGAAGGCGTATTCGGCGAGGCCGGGAATATTCGGACGGAACAGCCGGCTGCCGGTGGCGAGCACAAGGCGATGATACTGAAGGGACTTTCGTTCGCCCTTGGCGTTGACGACGTCTACGGTGCCGGCCTTCGTGTCGACCGTTTCAACGCTGCCCTGCACGTAGGCGACATCGACGGCATCAAATACATCCTCCAAAGGTGCCGTCAGGCTCTCGGGCTTCGACTCATAAAGCCGCGGGCGGATGACGAGCGTCGGTTCCGGGGAAACCAGCGCGATTTCGAGCTCTTCGGGCGAAACGCCTTCGATATCGCGCAGGCGGGCCGCGGAAAGTGCGGCGTACATGCCGGCGAACCCGGCGCCTACAATCACAAGTCTCATATTATTCACTCCATGGTTTGTAGTTTCAAAGGGCCGCGCGTCACCGTTGCCGCTCCCGATGGGCGGGCGAGATGGTCGGCAACGATGGCGCGCGGATTGGTGAAGCGATGTCGCTCAGGCGGTGATGAAGGCCAGCATGTCGGCATTGACGACATCTGCATGGGTCGTGCACAGCCCATGCGGCAGTTTCTCGTAGATTTTCAGCGTGCCGGCCTGCAGGAGCTTTGCCGACAATGGAGCGGCAGCACCGATGGGAACGATCTGGTCGTCATCGCCATGCAACACCAGCGTCGGCACGGTGATGCTCTTCAGGTCCTCGGTGAAATCTGTCTCCGAGAATGCCTTAATGCCTTCGTAATGCGCTTTCGCGCCGCCCATCATGCCCTGACGCCACCAATTTGAGATCACCGCCTGCGACGGCTCGGCACCCGGGCGGTTGTAACCGTAGAAGGGGCCGCTCGGAAAATCGCGATAGAACTGCGAACGGTTGGCAGCAAGCTGGCTGCGCAATCCGTCGAATGCCTCGATCGGCAAACCGCCGGGATTGGCGCCGGTCTTCAACATCAATGGCGGCACGGCCGCAATCAGGATCAGTTTGGTAACGCGACCTTTGCCGTACCGCGCGACATACCGCGCGGCTTCACCGCCGCCGGTAGAGTGGCCGACATGGATCGCGTTGCGAAGATCGAGGTAGTCGATCATTGCGGCAACATCGGAGGCGTAGTGATCCATGTCATGACCGTCACTCACCTGGCTCGATCGGCCGTGGCCGCGGCGATCATGAGCGATCACGCGAAAGCCTTTGCCGAGGAAGAAGAGCATTTGATTATCCCAATCGTCGGAGCTGAGGGGCCAGCCATGGTGAAAGACGATCGGCTGAGCGGACTTCGGTCCCCAGTCCTTGTAAAAAAGCTGAACACCGTCGCTAGTTGTAATGGAGGTCATTGTGCTGATCCTTTTGGAGAATATTTGTTTCGGCGCCCGTCATCGCCGGACGGACAGTTGCTAAAATCGGATATGCAAGCCGCTACGGGTCGCTTGGTTGCGACCGGCCCGTAATCGGTGTCCCAGACCATCCTTGTCTCCGCGGGATCTATTGGCATGGGCGCAATGGTGGTTTAGCGAAACACGTCTGCGGCTGCGCCAGAGGGATTGGCGCCATTGCAGAGCAATTGCGGTTTAGCGGGTGCGCCGCAGTTCATCGCCCGGCGTTTTACTGGTCAGCTTCGGCAATGTGGCGGCCAAGGCTGTTTGCGAGGCGCAGTCAAGTGAGGCTGCGACGAACGCCATGCCAGGGGATTGCGCGGCATGGTCGTCGCGTACTCGAGCCGATGGCGTGGAAGCGAAGAACGGAACCGTCCGGATCTGAGGCGAGGGCGAAAGGAGATTACGATCAGCCGTGGCGGCGTCGCCAATCAGTCGGTGTTTCACCGGTCAATTTTCGGAATGCAGCTGCAAATGCTGTTTGCGAGGCATAGCCGAGGGAGGCTGCGACCAACGCGATCGAATTTTGAGGATCGCGCAACATGTTTATGGCCTGTTCGAGCCGATATTGACGCAGCCAGTTGTGAGGTGAAAGCCCCGTGCTTTCCTTGAAAGCGCGACAGAAATGAAAACGCGACAGCCCGGAATCGGCAGCGAGGGCCCCGAGGGAGACGTCCGCGTCGGCGTCCGACCGCAATCGTTCGATAGCCCGGCGCAGCACGCTCGGCGCGAGGCCGCCGAGCGCCGGCTGATAGTTCGGTGCCTTGCCTGTGTGCGCAGCCAGCAGGCGCGTGGCCAGAAGGTCGGTCAACTGCTGCCTGAACAGTGTATCCAGTGCCGTATTGCCTTCCAGGACATCGGCTGCGCTCAGGAGCAATCGGGATGTAATGAGGTCCGGATGCGCCGTTCGCTCCAAGAGATCGGTCGGCGTGAAAGTATCGGTTTCGTCGGCGATGCGCGTCAGTGTCGTGCGGGGAAGATAGAGTTGAACGACATCAACCGGTTTTGGAATATCCCATCGGGAGCTTGATCCAGCGGGGATGATGATCACAACCCCGCGACGAAACGTTCCGCTCTCGATCGATCTTCCGGACCGCCGTTCCATGCGCTGTATCGCGCCGTTGTAGGCCATGATGACGTGGTCGGTCATGGGCTCGACGACATCATGCAAGGGGCCGTGATTCCAGTGGGCGATTGCACCGCCGGAGGGGTCTGCCGCAAGATGAATTGGCGCAGTCCTCAGAACGCGCGACATCTCGTTTGCAGGATTGTGGTCAGCAGCCGGCATTTCGTCCCGGCGCGCCTCGATTGTCTCATCCGGCGAGCTCTCGAGAGGATCACTGGAGCAAGGCGAGCTCATGGTTGCGCGCTCGTTGACAGGCGCTGCTTATGTGCGATCCCGACAACAATCGCGGGCTCATTGAGCATCCGCCTATGGTGGCCGACGTCGTCAGTCCTACTACCCATGACATGCCCCAATGTCGCGAGCGATTTCGCCGTGCTTTTGATTATTCGCGTTGTGCGATGCAGGGTAAATATCAAAAACTTTCGAGGTCAAAAACCTATTCTCCAGGATAGGTTGCCTTCGCCACCGGGCCTCGTTCTCAACCGATAAAATTAGATGTTTGCATAGAGCCACGATTGACGCCCTTGCGCCATCGCACGGCAAGGAACCGTCTGGGTTCCGAAACTCATGTGGAGTGGGTGGGCGCTCGACTTCCTGTTCGGCGAACCTGTCGAGCGCTGCGCTGACTTCATCGGGCAGCACGCCTCCACCATAATCTATATAGCACTTCGGAATCCCGAAATTGGTTGGGATGTTGAAATCATTGGATGTTTCCCCACGGCGACACCGCCCAAAACGCGACGAATTTCGGAATCCCCAAGCGGGGGAATTTCGGGATCCCGAAGTGGACTTTTTCTTTATGGCGACGCGGCCGTGTTTGTCAGCAGCAATCGGCCCGCGGCAACCGACGGAAAAAACCGAGTCGGCCGGGGCTCACCATTAAGGCACCTTCCACCTCGACGCCGGCTTAGAAGATCAAACGGTAATTTATTTTGGTTGATTGGTTCGTTTGTAAACTTATTGTCGAGGCAAAAAGGACGCGTCGTCGGATCGGATCCCGCATGTTCAGTTTATCGCAGCACGAACTCTTTCGAGCGACACCGATCCGCACCCGGCGCATCGATACCGGCGCTGGAGCCGAGTTGCCAGCATCGCCCATAACTTCCTGATTGCTCCCAACATCAACTGAGGTTTCCCATGCGCATCGCCGTCGGTGGCATTCATATCGAGTGCAGCACATACAATCCCGTCCTGAACGAGGAGAAGGACTTTCGCGTCGTGCGCGGCGAGGCGCTACTGGACGCGCCGTATTTCGCCTTCCTCAAGGATTACGATGCCGAATTCCTGCCGACGATCCATGCGCGCGCCATTGCCGGCGGCCCGGTTTCGCGCGCCACCTACGAGGCCTTCAAGGGTGAATTCCTCGAGCGGTTGAAGCCGATGCTGCCGCTCGACGGTCTCTATCTCGCCATGCATGGCGCCATGTATGTCGAAGGCATGGAGGATGCCGAAGGCGACTGGATCAGTGCGGCCCGTGCGCTGGTCGGCAAGGATTGCACGGTTTCGGCCAGCTATGACCTGCACGGCAACGTCACCCAACGCATCATCGATGCGCTCGATATCTATTCCACCTACCGCACCGCGCCGCATATCGATGTCGAGGAGGCGATGCGCCGCTCCGTCTCCATGCTGGTAAAGAGCCTGAAAACCGGCGTGAGGCCGACCCTTCTCTGGGCGCCGATCCCGGTCGTGCTGCCCGGCGAGCGCACCAGCACCGTCGATGAGCCGGCAAAGAGCCTCTGTGAGATGCTGCCCGGGATCGATGCGATCGACGGCGTCTGGGATGCATCGCTGATGGTCGGCTATGTCTGGGCCGACGAACCGCGCGCCACCGCTGCCGCCATCATGACCGGCACCGATCGCGCTGTTCTGGAGCGCGAAGCGAAACGCCTCGCGAGGGCTTATTGGGATGCGCGCGAGGACTTTGTCTTTGGCTGCGAGACAGGCTCGGTCGAGGAATGCGTCGAAAGGGCGATCGCAAGCCCCACCACCCCTGTTGTGCTTGCCGAATCCGGCGACAATCCGACCGGCGGCGGTGTCGGAGACCGGGCCGAGGTATTGGCCGAGTTGATCGCCAGGGGCGCCACCGGCGTCGTCTTTGCCGGCATCGCCGACAAGGCGGCGACTGAGGCCTGTTATGCCGCCGGCATCGGGGCGGAACTGGACCTCAGCGTCGGCGCCTCGCTCGACACCAAAGGCAGTAAGCCGGTCTCTGGCCGTTTCACTGTCAAACTCCTCCACGAAACTTCCGATCCCTCTGACCGCCAGGCGGTGGTGTCGGTCAGTGGCATCGATCTCGTGCTTTCCGCCAAGCGCCGGCCTTATCACAATATCGCCGATTTCACCCGGCTCGGCCTCGACCCGCACCGGGCGAAAATCATCGTCGTCAAGTCGGGATATCTCTCGCCGGAACTGGCGCCGATTGCCAATCCCAACCTGATGGCGCTGTCGACAGGTGTCGTCGACCAGTTCGTCGAGCGCCTGCCGCGGCTGCGCAAGCAGCATCCGACCTACCCCTTCGACAAGGATTTTGCCTTCGAGCCGCAGGTCTTTCTCTCCGCACGC
>NZ_VSZV01000356.1:242358-259402 GCF_008919455.1 Rhizobium sp. PEPV16 | reverse complement strand
CTGTCGCCGCGATCGACTGTTTTCCCGTACCGCGACAATAGCGGGATTTGAGCAAAAAACGGGCAGATTTCCATTTGCACAAAAAAGCGCTTGACGGTCGGCGCGATTTGGTTTGCACTGAACCAATAGAAAATTGGTACGGACCATTTAAGCGAATGCCGATGGATGAAGCGCAGGGCAATTCGAATTATGCGCTGGAGAAGCTGAGGGCTCTCCTGCGATCCGACAGTCTCGACGCCGACGGCAAGCTGCCGACCGAGCGCACCCTTTCGGAAATGCTTGGCGTCGGCCGCCGTGCCGTGCGTCGCGCCCTCGAAGTGCTGGAGGCCGAGGGGCGCGTCTGGCGCCGCCAAGGCTCCGGCACCTATGCCGGGCCGCGCCCCGACGGCTGGAGCGATCATGTCGGCTCGATCGTTGCCGGCACCGATCTCATGGAAGTCATGGAAGTGCGCCTGCGCATCGAGCCGCAGCTCGCCCAGCTTGCCGCCATGCGCGCCAAGGCCGCCGATATCGAGCGCATGTACGATCTGGTGAAGAAGATCTACGAAAGCACCGATGCCGACGGGCGCGAACTCTGGGACGGGGCGCTGCACCGCCAAATCGCCCAATGCGCCGGCAACGGTTTTTTCCTCACCATCTTCGACGTCATCAACCGGGTGCGCCAGGACGAGGCCTGGCAGACGATCCGCGAGCGCGCCCGCAGCGCCAGCCGGACGCGGCCCGTTACCTTTAACCAGCACACGGCGATCGTCGATGCGATTGCCGCCCGCGATCCGGCCAGAGCCGGCGAAGCGATGCGCCAGCATCTGCTGACGCTGCAGGAAAGCCTCGTCCGCATCACCTCGCTCGATCACAGCGAAACGGAGGCCGACAAGACCCTCGCCTGAACAGGGGGAGGTGAGCCGGGAGAAAAAATACAGGCGGGCCATAACCGCCGGAATGGAAGCAAAAACCAAACAAAAATAGACAGAGGAGAATGGAATGAAGATCGCCAAATTGCTGACCACCGCCGTTGCCGGCGCACTGCTTGCACTTCCTGCCTTCGCCGTCGACCTGAAGATCGGCCTGCAGGACGATGCCGACGTGCTCGATCCCGCGCAGTCGCGCACCTTCGTCGGCCGCATCGTCTATACCGCGATGTGCGACAAGCTGGTTGACGTCTCACCGGACCTGAAGATCGTGCCGCAGCTTGCTACCGAATGGAGCTGGTCGGCCGATGGCAAAGAGCTCACCATGAAGCTCCGCCAGGGCGTCAAGTTCCATGACGAGACCCCCTTCAACGCCGAAGCCGTCGTCGCCACCATCGAGCGCAACATCACCCTGCCGGAATCACGCCGCAAGAGCGAGCTTGCCTCGGTCGCAAAGGTCGAGGCTGCAAGCGAATACCAGGTCAAGTTCACCCTCAAGGCGCCTGACGTCACCCTTCTTGCCCAGCTTTCCGACCGCGCCGGCATGATCGTCTCGCCGAAGGCCGCCAAGGAACTCGGCGCCAAATTCGGCGATCACCCGGTCTGCGCCGGTCCGTTCAAGTTCGTCGAACGCGTGCAGCAGGACCGCATCGTGCTTGAAAAGTTCCAGGACTACTGGAACAAGGACAAGATCTTCATCGACAAGCTCACCTATCTGCCGATCCCGGATACGACGGTACGCCTCGCCAATCTGCGGTCCGGCGATCTCGACATGATCGAGCGCCTGGCGGCAACCGACGCTGAAGCCGTGAAGGCGGATTCGAGCCTTGTCTATGCCGACGCCGTCGGCACCGGCTACATGGCGCTCTACACCAATATCGGCAACGGCGCACGTGCCGACAATCCTTTCGGCAAGGACAAGCGCCTGCGCCAGGCCTTCTCGCTGGCGATCGACCGCGATGCCGTCAACCAGATCGTCTATGAGGGCACGGCGGTTGCCGGCAACCAGCCCTTCCCGCCGAGCAGCCCGTGGTTCGACAAGGATATTCCCGTCCCCCCCCGCGATCTCGACAAGGCCAAGGCGCTGATCAAGGAAGCCGGCTTCGACCGTGTGCCGATCGAGCTTCAGATCCCGAACAATCCCGTTGCCATGCAGATGATGCAGATCATCCAGTCGATGGTCGGCGAAGCCGGCTTTGACGTCAGCCTGAAGTCGACGGAATTCGCCACGCTGCTGAGCGAGCAGACGGCCGGCAACTATCAGCTCAGCCGTTCCGACTGGTCCGGCCGCGTCGATCCCGATGGCAATATCCATCAGTTCATCACCTGCAAGGGCGGCATCAACGACACGAAATACTGCAACGCCGAGGTCGACAAGCTGCTGAACGAAGCCCGTGCGTCGACCGACGAGGCCGTGCGCAAGCAGAATTATGATGCCGCCGCGGTCATCCTCAACGACGATCTGCCGATCATCTATCTCGGCCATCAGTCCTGGATCTGGGCGCTGCACAAGAACATCACCGGCTTCGTTCCGTCGCCGGATGGCATGATCCGCCTCGTCGGCGTCAAGAAAGCCGGCTGATCCCTAGAGCATGATGCCGAAAAGTGTGAGCGGTTTTCGGACGACATCATGCTCTACTTTTTGATCCAGCAAATCATGCGGCGGAAACCCGCCGCATGATCCCAGTCGTGTCAGGATCGCCCATGTACACCTACATCGCCAAACGACTCTTGGTCGCCATACCGACGCTTTTGATCATTTCGGTCTTCGTCTTCTCGCTGCAGAAGCTGTTGCCCGGCGATCCGATCCTTGCCATGGCCGGCGAGGAACGCGACCCGCAGGTTCTCGAATTCCTGCGCGAGAAATACCGGCTGAACGATCCGGTGCCCTATCAATATGTCCGCTGGCTGGGTGCGGCACTGCAGGGCGACCTCGGCATCTCGCTGCGCACCAACCAGCCGGTTCTGCAGCTCATCGGCGAAAAGCTGCCGGTCACCATCCAGCTTGCCATCATGTCGATGATCTTCGCCTTTGTCATCGGCGTGCCGATGGGCATCCTGGCGGCCGTCAAGAAGAACACGATGATCGACTATCTCGCCAACATCATCGCGCTGACCGGCCTGTCGATCCCGAATTTCTGGCTCGGCATCATGCTGATCCTGCTGGTTTCGGTCAATCTCGGCTGGCTGCCGGCATCCGGCTACGAACCCTTCTTCAGCAACCCGCTGCGTTCGCTGGAAACCATGCTGATGCCCTCTTTCGTGCTCGGCAATGCGTTGGCGGCGACGCTGATGCGGCATACCCGCTCGGCAATGCTCAGCGTGCTGAGCGCCGATTACATCCGCACCGCGCGCGCCAAGGGACTGCCGGAAAGCACTGTCGTGCTCGAGCACAGCTTCCGCAACGCGATGCTGCCGATCGTGACGCTGACCGCGCTGCTCTTTGGCGAACTGCTTGCCGGCGCCGTGCTGACCGAGCAGATCTTCACCATTCCGGGTTTCGGAAAGCTCATCGTCGACGCCGTCTTCAACCGTGACTACGCCGTCGTCCAGGGTGTGGTGATCTGCACGGCGATCGGCTTCATCCTGATGAACCTCTTGGCCGATATTCTCTACGTCCTGCTCAATCCGCGCATGAGGGCCGCCCTATGACCGCGATCGGTGAGACCGGCATTCCCTCCGCGATCGACCGCACGCCGAGCCGTGCCTGGCGCAAGCTGAAGGCCAACAAGGGCGCCCTCGTCGGCCTCGCGATCATCGCCTTCTTCGCCATTCTCGCCATTGCCGCTCCCCTTCTTCCGATTCCCGATCCGAACGCCACAAGCTGGTCGGCGATCCGCAAGGCGCCCTCCGCCGCCCATTGGCTCGGCACCGACGACATCGGCCGCGACATTCTTTCCCGGATGATCTGGGGCGCGCAGGCCTCGCTGATGGCCGGCGTCTTCTCGGTCGCGATCGCCGTTGTCATCGGCGTGCCCTTCGGCCTTATCTCCGGTTATTTCGGCGGCTGGATCGACATGGTGATCTCTCGCATCACCGAAGCCTTTCTGGCGATGCCTTTCCTCATCACCGCGATTGCGCTTGCAGCCTTTCTCGGTCCGAGCCTGACCAATGCGATGATTGCGATCGGCCTTTCGGCCATGCCGGTCTTCGTGCGGCTGACGCGCGGCCAGGTGCTCTCGGTCAAGACCGAAGAATATGTCGAGGGGGCCCGCTCGATCGGCCTCCGGTCCTCGAGCATCATCACCCGCTATATCCTGCCGAATGTTTTTGCGCCGATCCTCGTGCAGGCGACATTGACCATCGCAACGGCGATCATCGCCGAAGCGAGCCTCTCCTTCCTCGGCCTCGGGCAGCAACCGCCGGCGCCGAGCTGGGGCTCGATGCTGAACGTCGCCAAAAATTTCCTCTCCCAGGCGCCATGGATGGCGATGTGGCCGGGTGCCGCGATCTTCCTCGTCGTCATCGGTTTCAATCTCCTAGGCGACGGCCTGCGCGATGCGCTCGATCCGCGCGAAGCATGATTTCTTGAAAGGACATTTGACATGACCGCATTCACGACCCGTCCAGAAATCCTCGGCACCTTCGGCGTCGTCACCTCCACGCACTGGATCGCCTCGGCCGTCGGCATGAGCATTCTCGAAAAGGGCGGCAACGCCTTCGACGCGGCAGTGGCGACGGGCTTCGTGCTGCAGATCGTCGAGCCGCATCTTTGCGGCCCGGGCGGCGACCTGCCGGCGGTGATCTATTCGAAGAAAAAGGACAAGGTCGAGGTCATCTGCGCGCAAGGCCCCGCCCCCGCCGGCGCGACGATCGAACACTACACGGCGGAGGGCCTGAGCCTGATCCCCGGCGACGGTCTGCTTGCGACCGTGATCCCCGGCTCCTTCGATGGCTGGATGCTGATGCTGCGCGACTACGGCTCGATGAGTGTGCGCGATGTGCTGGAACCGGCGATCTATTACGCCGAGCACGGCCATCCCCTGCTGCCGCGCGTCTCCGCCACGATCAAGGGGCTTGCCGCCTTCTTCGAGAAGGAATGGCCGACCTCCTACGAGACCTGGCTGCCGGGCGGCAGCGCGCCCGAAGCGCATGCGAATGTCAGGAATCCGGTGCTTGCCGAAACCTGGAAGCGCGTCATCGCCGAGGCCGAAGCGAAAAGCGGCCGGGAAGCGCAGGTGCAGGCGGCCCGCGACGCCTTCTATCGCGGCTTCGTCGCCGAGAAGATCGACGATTATCTGAAGACCGCCGAGGTGATGGATGCGAGCAGCAACCGCCACAAGGGCGTCCTGACTGCCAACGACATGGCGAATTGGTCGGCAACGATCGAGGAGCCGCTGACCTATGATTATCATGGCTGGACCATCGCCAAGATCGGCCCCTGGGGCCAGGGTCCGGTCTTCCTGCAGACCCTGTCGATCCTCAAAGGCTTCGATCTCGCCGCGATGAACCCCGCCGGCGCCGATTTCGTCCACACCGTCGTCGAGGCGATGAAGCTCGCCTTCGCCGACCGCGAAGTCTATTATGGCGATCCTGATTTTTCGGAGGTTCCCATCGCGCATCTGCTGTCGGAGACCTATGCCGCCGAGCGTCGCAAGCTCGTTGGCGCGGACGCCTCCTTCGATCTTCGCCCCGGCATCGTGCCTGGCTTCGAGGCGCAGCATGATCTGACGATGAAGATGCTCGGCGCGGATTCGAAGACCGGCGCCGTCTACGAGCCGACCATGGCGCACCTTTCCGAAAAGCGCGGCGACACCGTGCATATCGACGTCATCGACCGCGACGGCAACATGGTCTCCGTCACCCCGTCCGGCGGCTGGCTGCAATCCTCCCCGACGGTGCCCGGCCTCGGCTTCTGCCTCAATTCCCGCGCCCAGATGTTCTGGCTGAAACCAGGCCTGCCGACATCACTTGCTCCCGGCAAGCGGCCGCGCACAACGCTGACACCGTCGCTCGGCCTCTATGAGGGCCGCCCGACGCTGGCCTTCGGCACACCCGGCGGCGACCAGCAGGAACAGTGGCAACTTTCCTTCTTCCTGCGGTATGCGCACCACAAGCTGAACCTGCAGGCGGCGATCGACCAGCCGCTGTTCCACACTTCGCATTTTCCGGGCTCTTTCTATCCGCGCACCCGCGAGCCCGGCAGCCTGATGGCGGAAGCGAATTTCGGCCCTGAAGTCCTCGATGCCCTGCGCCGCAAGGGCCACAAGCTGACGGTCGCCGATGTCTGGACGATCGGTCGGCTGACCGCTGCGAGACGCGATGCCGACGGCCTGCTGCGCGCCGCAGCCACCCCGCGCCTGATGCAGGCCTATGCGATCGGGAGATAGTCATGACCTGGTCGATCGTCGCCCGTGATCCCTCGACAGGTCATCTCGGCATCGCCGTCGCGAGCCGCTTCTTCGCCGTCGGCGCCCTTGTTCCGCATATTCGCGGCGGCATCGGCGCCGTCGCCACCCAGGCCTTCGTCAGCCCGCTTTACGGCGTCGACGGCCTGTCGCTGCTTGCCGCCGGCAGGGCGCCGGAGGAGATCATCGCTGAACTGACCGCGCGTGACGCCGGCCGCGATCAGCGGCAGTTGCACCTCATCGATGCGAAGGGGCGCAACGCCGCCTTCACCGGTCCCGCATGCATCGACTGGGCCGGGCACCTGATCGACGAAAACGTCTCGGTCGCCGGCAACATGCTTGCGGGGCCTGCCGTCATTACTAAGACGCTTGCCGCCTACAACAAGGCGATGGACAAGCCGCTGGCCGAACGCCTGCTCCTGGCGATGCAGGCAGGCGAAAATGCCGGCGGCGATAAGCGCGGCAGGCAGTCCGCCGCCCTCGTCATCCATCGCGACCAGGATTATCCCTGGCTGAGCCTCCGCGCCGACGATCATCCCGATCCGCTCGCCGAACTTGTCCGCCTCCATGCAGTGGCGGGTGAACGCTACCTGCATGTCGCCGAGACGATGGCGACGCGGCAAAATCCGAACGGCGTGACCGACAGGCGCGAGATCGATGAAAAGATCGCCGGTCTGGAAACAACTCGTATCGCCGAAGGCAGGCCATCCTCCTCCTTTGCCACGCCTTTGAAGACGTAAACCCAGACAAGAACAAGGCAACGACATGCTTGATGTTTCTTCAGCCTCCGCCTCTCCGGTTCTCTCCGTCCGGAATCTGACGACCTCCTTCCTCGTCGATGGCGACTGGAAGCCGGTGGTGCGCGACGTCTCCTTCGACGTCATGCCTGGAGAGACGGTGGTAATCGTCGGCGAAAGCGGCTCGGGCAAGAGCGTCACCTCCCTCTCGATTATGCGATTGCTCGCCAAGGGATCGAGCCGCATCGATGGCGCCATCTCCTTGAACGGAAAGGATGTTCTCACTCTTTCGGAAAAGGAGATGCGCCGGGTGCGCGGCAACGACGCCGCAATGATCTTCCAGGAGCCGATGACATCCCTCAACCCGATCTTCACCATCGGCCGCCAGATTTCCGAAGCGCTCACCTGCCACGGCGATATCGGCAAGGCCGAGGCGCGGGCCGAAACCGTGCGCCTGCTGGAAAAGGTCCGCATCCCGAACGCCGCCTCGCGCTTCGATGAATATCCGCACCAGTTCTCAGGCGGCATGCGCCAGCGCGTGATGATCGCCATGGCGCTCGCCAGCCGGCCGAAATTGCTGATCGCCGATGAGCCGACGACAGCGCTCGACGTGACGATCCAGGGCCAGATCCTCGACCTGATCAAGATGCTGCAGGAAGAAGAGGGCATGTCCGTGCTCTTTATTACCCACGACATGGGCGTCGTCGCCGAAATCGCCGACCGCACCATCGTCATGTATCGCGGCGAGGCGGTGGAAACCGGCACGACCGAAGACATCTTCCATCGCGGCAGACATCCTTATACCCGCGCTTTGCTCTCGGCCGTGCCGCGCCTCGGCTCGATGGCCGACCGGAAATGGCCGCTGCGTTTCCCGGTCGTCGATACCACGACCGGCGAACGCCGCGAGCCGATCGAAGTGGCCGATACCGTCGACCGCCGCCGGACGCCGATCCTCGAAGTCAAGAACCTCGTTACCCGTTTCGACATCCGCGGCGGCCTGCTCGGCCGCAAGACCGGCGCGATCCATGCGGTCGAGGACGTCTCCTTCGATCTCTTCCAGGGCGAGACTCTGTCGCTCGTCGGCGAATCCGGTTGCGGCAAATCGACCACCGGCCGCTCGATCACCCGCCTCGTCCAGCCGAACGGCGGCAGCGTCAGCCTCGACGGTTATGACGTGCTGAGCCTTGACGCGGCCAGTCTCAGACGGATGCGCCGCAGCATCCAGATGATCTTTCAGGATCCCTTCGCCAGCCTCAACCCGCGCATGACCGTCGGCGCCGCCGTCGCCGAACCGATTACGGAGCATGGCCTCGGCACCGGCGCCCAGGCCCGCGACAAGGCGGCCGATCTCCTCGAACGCGTCGGACTGAAACCCGATATGATGAAACGCTATCCCCACGAATTCTCCGGCGGTCAGCGCCAGCGCATCTGCATAGCCCGCGCGCTGGCACTCGATCCGAAGGTGATCGTCGCCGACGAAAGCGTCTCAGCCCTCGATGTCTCGATCAAGGCGCAGGTCTGCAATCTGCTGATGGACCTGCAGCAAAGCCTCAACCTCGCCTTCCTGTTCATTTCCCACGATATGGCGGTGGTCGAACGCGTCAGCCACCGGGTCGCGGTGATGTATCTCGGCGAAATCGTCGAGATCGGCCCGCGAGCGCAACTGTTCAGCAACCCGCAGCACGCCTATACGAAGAAGCTGATGGCAGCCGTGCCCGTTCCCGACCCCTCACGGCGCGGCATCAAGCGCAATCTCGGAACCGACGAGCTCAAGAGCCCCATTCGCCCGGTTGGGTACGTCGCGCCGCCGCGCCGATATTGGGAAGTGTCGGCAGGTCATCTGGTGCGGCTCGATGAAGCCGCCTGAACGTGAAAATCCACTCTCCAAAGCATCAGGAAAACAAGTATTGCGGGAAAATAACCCGTGCCGGTGGCGCGCAGGCCCTCTTTTTTGCTGCACCGCTTATATGACTTCTGCTAGATATTATTTTACCGATAATTATTAACGACCGATTCCACCCTTTTGTGTTCTCTTATCCTTGCGAATCAAAAAGGTTTGATTTGCCCGGGGACGGCCACCATGTTGAAGCATGTGGGGCGATGCAACAGTTGGGTAGGAGCCTATGCTGCAACGGATTGAAGACATTGATGCAGCGCTCGTCGACAGGCTGCAGCATTCGGCGTTCAACTACTTCCTGAAATATACCAATCCCGAAAACGGCCTTGTGGCGGATACCTCGATCGGCGGGGTTCCGTGCAGCATCGCAGCCGTCGGCTTTGCGCTTTCCTCCTATCCTGTTGGTGTCGAGCGTTTATGGATCAGCCGCGAGGAGGCAGCCGAACGCACGGTCAATACGCTGCGGTTCTTCGCCGAGGCGCGTCAGGGCGAGGAACGCCACGCGACCGGCCATCGCGGCTTCTTCTACCATTTCCTGCACATGGATACCGGCCATCGCGCCTGGAACAGCGAACTTTCGACCATCGACACGGCGCTGCTCATCGCCGGCATCCTGACGGCTGCGCAATATTTCAATCGCGAAGACAACGAGACGGAAACCGAAATCCGTGAACTCGCCACCTTCATCTACGAGCGCGTCGACTGGCGCTGGGCGCTGAACAAGGGCGACACGATTGCCATGGGTTGGAAGCCCTCATCCGGCTTCCTGCGTTGGCGCTATCACGGCTTCGACGAGGCGATCATCCTCTATACGCTGGCGCTCGCTTCGCCGACGCACCCCATCCCGCAATCGAGCTACGACGCCTTTACGTCAAGCTATTCCTGGATGCTGCATGGCGAGCAGTCCTATCTCTATGCCGGGCCGCTCTTCATCCATCTTTTCTCGCATGCCTGGATCGACTTCCGCACCATTCAGGACAAGCCGATGGCAGAGCGGAACTGGGACTATTTCCGCAACACGCAGGTGATGATCAACGTCCAGCGTGACTATGCCGAGCGCAATCCCGGTCAGTTCGTCGGCTACAACAGGAATATCTGGGGCTTCTCCGCCTGTGACGGCCCGCCCCCGACACGGCGCATGCGCGGCGGCCGCCAGCCGAAGGTTCTGGGTTACGCCGCTCGCGGTGCCCCGCTCGGCCCGGATGACGGCACGATCGCACCCTGGGCAGCCCTTGCCTGCCTGCCCTACGACAAGCAGGCGGCTCTCGACGGCACCAAGGCGCTTCTGACCACCTATCCGAACCTGCTGTTGGAAGGCGGTTTTCCCGGCGGCTTCAATCCGACGGTCAAAACCAAGCGGCCGGAAGGCTGGGTCGACGACCGCACCGTCGGCATCGACCAGGGCCTTGTCGTCATGACCATCGAGAACGACCGTTCGGATTTCATCTGGAAACTGATGCGGCAATCGCCGGTCATCCGCCTCGGGCTCGAGCGCGCCGGCTTTACTGGCGGCTGGCTCGAAGGCATCGAGCCGGAAGAAGTGGTGCGCAAGTTCGGCTAAGTCTAGAGCTTATCAGTTCTCGAAGACATGCGCCTTGCCAGCGATATCGAGGCGAACGAGGTCACCGCGTGCCGGAAGCGCAACGCTCGAGGTCTTGATCAGGATCGGCGGCAACGCCACGCCTTCGAGCGAAACCGCGACGGTGCAGACCGCGCCGCCGAATTCCACCTCGACGACACGCCCGCCATAGTCGCGATCCCCATCATCGGCAACGACGCGGATCTGCTCGGGCCGCAGCATGATCTCCGCCTTGCCCTGACGGCTGCCTTCGACAGCGACATGGCCGAGTGCGCAGTCTGCCAAACCGTTGCGAATGATAGCGGGAAGCAGCACGGCATCGCCGAGAAATAGCGCCGTCTCGCGATCACGCGGATGCAGATACAATGACTGCGGCGATCCGGCCTGGATCAGCCGTCCTTCCCTGAGCACCGCGACCTGATCGGCAAAGGTTAGCGCCTCTTCCTGGTCATGGGTGACGAGAATGGTGGTGATGCCTGCCGCCTGCAGCACGCGCGCAACCGCCTTGCGCATGTTTTCACGCAGGCCGGTATCGAGTGCCGAGAAAGGTTCGTCGAGCAGCATCAGCCGAGGCTTGCGGCCGAGTGCGCGGGCGAGCGCCACGCGCTGCTGCTGGCCGCCGGAAAGCTGGTGCGGACGCCGCGCCAGCATGCCGCGGTCGAGCTCGACCATATCGAGCAACTCGACGATGCGCTTCTCGCGATCGGCTGCGCCTCGTTCGAAGCCGAAGCCGATATTCTCGGCAACGCTTAAGTGCGGAAACAGCGCGCCGTCCTGCGAGACGATGCCGATGCCGCGCTTGTGTGCCGGTACTGTCGCCGGACCGTCCGCGAGCAAGTCGCCATCCAGCGTCACCCTGCCGACATCGGGTTGCTCGAAGCCGGCAATGATGCGCAGCAGCGTCGTCTTGCCTGAACCGGACGGGCCGACGACGGCCGTGCGGCTGCCGGCCGCGACGTCGAGCGAAATATCCTTCAGCGCCTGGACGGGGCCATAGCGCTTGCTGATGTTTTCGATCGTGAGCAGCGTCATTGGCCGGCGGTCCGTTTCGATTGGGTATAGAGCATCAGGGTGAGCGGCAGCGACAGCACGACCATCATGAAGGCGTAAGGGGCGGCCGAGACATAATCGATCTCGCTGGTCAGCGACCAGAATTTCGTCGCCAGCGTATCGACGCCATTGGGCGACAGCATCAGTGTCGCCGTGAGTTCATTGGTGATGCCGAGTGCAGCCAGCGCGACACTGGCAGCGGCTCCCGGTGCTGCAAGCCGCATGGTGATCTGCCGCACCGCCTGGCCCGGGGTGCGGCCGAGACCCATCGCGGCGCGCTCCAGCTCCACCGGCGCCTGGGCGATGCTGGCACGCAGCCCGACCATGGCGCGCGGCAGGAAAAGCATCACATAGGCAACGAGCAGCGTTGCGAAGGTCTGATAGAGCGGCAACACGAGACGCACGGTGATCGTCACCAGCGCCAGCGCCACGACGACGCCCGGCAGCGAGCCGACATAATAATGGCAGGCTTCGAGCACACGCTGGAAGCGGCCCGGCGCACGCACGGAAAGCCAGGCCATCGGTGCTGCGGCAATCGTCGCCAGCACGCCGCCGACAACGGCAAGCACGATCGTCTGCAGGAAGGCGCTGCCGACTTCGATGCGCCAGATATCGATGCCGCCGAGATAGAGCCAGCGGCCAAGCGTCACCAGCGGCACGCCGAGCGTCAGCGCCGCCAGGATGACAGGCAGCAACACGGCCGGCACCACGAACCAGCCCAGCCGGCGGCGATCCGCCGGACGTGGCGAGCCGGAGCCGACGCGGGCATAACGTTCATTGCCGCGCACCAGCACCTCGAAGCCGAGCAGAAAAAGACAGCAGGCGACGAGCACGCCGCCGAGCATGTTGGAGGCCGGGCTGTTGTAGGAGGACTGGAACTGGTCGACGATCGCCGTCGCGAACGTGTCGAAGCGGATCATGACGAACAGGCCGTATTCCGAAAGCAGATGCAGCGCAATCAGCAGCGAGCCGCCGCAGATGGCAAGTCTCAGCTGCGGCAGCACGGCGCGGAAGAAGACCCGCCAGGGATTAAGACCTAGCGAGGCCGCGGCATCCTCGATGGCCGGATCGAGACGGCGCAGCGCTGCTACGACCGGCAGGTAGAGGAACGGATAATAGGCGATCACCGAGACGAAGACGCCGCTCTGCAGCCCGCGCATGCCGGGAACGAGGCTGACCCAGGCATAGCTGTGCACGAAGGCAGGTACGGCGAGCGGAGCGATCGCAAGCCAGGCCCAGAGCCGCGCGAAAGGAATGTCCGTACGCTCCGTCAGCCAGGCAAGCGTCACGGCAAGCGCGATCGACAGCGGAATGGTGATCGATTCCAGGAGAACCGTATTGACGAGAAGTTCGCCGACGCGTGGCCGAAAGACCAGGGCCTTCACTGTTTCCCAGCCGACATCGTAGGTGACCCAGCCGATGAAGCCGAGCGGCACGAGACTGAAGATCGCGACGACGGTTGCAAGCAGGATCACCGAAGCGTGCGGCATACGTCCGCGCGGCAAAACCATTCGCGTGGCCCTCGGCGCGACCGGCGCCTGGTTGCCGGATGCGAGCAATCTGTTGTCCTGCAGCAAGGCCGATGCCTTTACACGCTGAAAAAGGAAGGCAACCGCCTTTGAAAGGCGGTTGCCGGATATCGTCATGCCCTAAGGTTTTCTTGAGCCAAAAGCAATAGTTTTGGCCGGAAGACGCCTGCGGCAGAAAGGTCTGAGCATGTCGCGCAAAAGTGTGCCGCGGTTTTGCGACGACGACATGCGGAAAACGAAAGATCTAAAGTGTGGCGCGCCACGCTTTAGATCAAGCCGGCGGCCGTCATCAGCTCCACGACCTTCTTGCTGTCGAGGGTCGACGCTTCGACCTTCGGCGCGTTGAGATCGGCAAGCGGAGTGAGCTTGTCGTTGGAGGGCGCATCCTTGCCGATGGCATATTCATAAGAATCGCCATCCTTGAGGACTACCTGGCCAGCCTTGCTGGTCAGGAACTTCAGGAAAGCCTGCGCTTCCTTCATGTGCTGCGTGGACTTCAGGATGCCGCCGCCCGAAACGCTGACGAAAGCGCCCGGGTCCTGGTTCTTAAAGTAGTGCAGGCCGACATTCTTGCTGTTCTCGCCTGTTTTGGCCTGATCGCCGAACCAATAATAGTGATAGATGATCGCACCTTCGACTTCGCCTGAATTGACGGCCTTCATGGCGACGCTGTTGCCCTTGTAGGGAGTGGCGTTTTCCTTGAGAGCCTTCAGCCAGTCGGCCGTCGACTGTTCGCCCTTGAGCTGCAGCAGGGCGGCAACGATGGCCTGGAAGTCGGCACCGGCAGGTGCTGCGCCCCAGCGGCCCTTCCAGGCGGGATCTGCGAGGTCGAGCATCGACTTCGGCAGCTTGTCTTCGGTGAGTTTCGTGTTGTCATAGGCAAAGACGGTGGTGCGGGCGGCAATGCCCGTCCACATGCCGTCGGCCGGTCGATACTGATCCGGAACCTGATCCAGCGTTTCCTTTTCGATGGGGGCGAAGAGGCCCGCGCCATCGACCAGCGTCATTGCCGGCGAATTCTCGGTCAGGAAGATATCCGCGGGAGAGGCGTCGCCCTCCTGAATGATCTGGTTGGCGAATTGCATGTCGCTGCCCTGGCGCATGGTGACCTTGATGCCGGTCTCCTTGGTGAAGGCAGCGATCCATTCGCGGCCCAGACTTTCGTGCTGGGCATTGTAAACAACGAGACCTTCGTCCTGCGCATTGGCGCTGCCTGCGAGCGCGGTGGCGGAGAGAAGCGAAGCGGCAAGCGCGAGGGAAAAACGGTTAAGAGCAATGTTCATGATGGCCTCCGTGGCGATGTCACCCGAGCTCTCCAAGGGCGATGAGAGCGTATATTTTTCCTGACTGCCGATTTCAAGTTTGGCTTTGCCGGAAAAGCCATCACAATATCTTGACTAAATATTTCATATTACAGGGGAATAAATCGCGATTGATCAAAAAAGGCGGCGCTCCGCGAGCGCCGCCCTCTTTGCAGCATTTTGAAGTCGGCTTACTCGACGTCGAACTTGACGCCCTGCGCAAGTGGCAGCGTCCTGCCGTAATTGATCGTGTTGGTGGACCGGCGCATATAGGCCTTCCAAGCATCCGAGCCGGATTCGCGGCCGCCGCCTGTCTCCTTCTCGCCGCCAAAGGCGCCGCCGATTTCGGCGCCCGATGGCCCGAGATTGACGTTGGCGATGCCGCAATCCGAACCGCGGGCGGAGACGAAGGTTTCGGCCTCGCGCATGTCGTTAGTGAAGATCGACGACGACAGCCCCTGCGGCACGGCATTGTGCAGCGCCAGCACCTCGTCGAAATCGCTATACTTCATCACATAGAGGATCGGCGCGAAGGTCTCGTGCTCGACCGGGCCGGTCTGATCAGGCATTTCGACAAGCGCCGGGCGAACGTAGAAGGCGTCGGTCGAACCGGTTTCGACACGATCGCCGCCGGTCACCGTGCCCCCGGCCGATTTCGCCTCACCAAGCGCTGCCTGCATGTTCTTAAAAGCCTGGCCGTCAATCAACGGTCCCACAAGCGTACCTGCTTCGAGCGGGTTGCCGATAGTGACGGAGCCGTAAGCCTTCTGCAGGCGCGGCACCAGCTGGTCGTAGACGCTGTCATGCACGAAGAGACGGCGCAGCGTCGTGCAGCGCTGGCCGGCCGTGCCCATGGCGGAGAAGGCAACGCCGCGCAGCGTCAGGTCGAGATCGGCAGACGGGCAGACGATCGCCGCATTGTTGCCTCCGAGTTCGAGAATGGCGCGGGCAAAACGCTGCGACAGGCGCGGACCGACGGCGCGGCCCATCGCCGTCGAGCCCGTAGCGGAAACAAGCGGGATCTTCGGATGGTCGACCAGCACTTCGCCGACCTCACGGCCGCCGATGATCAGCGTCGACAGATTGGCCGGTGCGGTGCCGCCCTCGGCGACGAAACGCTTCAGCGCCTTTTCGAACAGCGCCTGCACGGCAAGCGCCGTCAACGGCGTCTTTTCCGAGGGCTTCCAGACGGTGGAATTGCCGCAGACCATCGCAAGCGCCGCATTCCACGACCAGACGGCAACCGGGAAATTGAAGGCGGAGATGATGCCGATCACGCCGAGCGGATGCCAGCTTTCCATCATCCGGTGCTCGGAGCGCTCGGTGGCGATCGTCAGGCCGTAGAGCTGACGGGAAAGGCCGACGGCGAAATCGCAGATGTCGATCATCTCCTGCACTTCGCCAAGGCCTTCGGAGGTGATCTTGCCGACCTCGATCGAGACCAGACGGCCGAGCGCCGCCTTGGAGGCGCGCAACTCCTCACCGAGCAGGCGGACCAGTTCGCCGCGCTTCGGCGCCGGCACGGCACGCCATTCGAGGAAGGCCTGATGCGCCGCTTCGATCGCCGCCTTCGTCTCGGAAACGGAATGTTCCCTGAGTTTGCCGATTTCCTTGCCGGTGACCGGCGAGGTGACGGAAAGCGTGCCGCCGTGATAGCGGCCGGCATCGACGCCGAGTTCGGCAAGCAGTTTGGCGGTTTCGGTGGCGAGATCGAGGACGGCGATGGTCATTGTCGTGTTTCCAATCTTATTATTCTCAGAAGCGTGCATCGCTTCTTAGAAGCGGGCATCGGCGAAATGGGCGACCTGAGCGCCGGCTTCGTACCATATTTCCTTGAGTGCACGGAAGCTTGGCTCGGTGGGCGCAGTCAGCGGCAGCGGCAGATCGGCTTCCGGAAGCCGGCCGAGGATATGCTCCGCCAGCGTACGGCCGAAGACCGTACCGGGGGCAATGCCGCGGCCATTGTAGCCCGAAAAGCCGACGACACCAGGTGCGAATTTGTGGAAGCGCGGCAGCGCATTGTCGGTCATGCCGATCTGGCCGTACCATTCGCACTCGAATTCGACATCGCCGATCACAGGGAAAAGCCGCTTCAATGCGCGTTTGGCCCAGCCCTTGTGTACGGCAAGCCCGGTATTGCGCAGCGCCCCGACACTGCCGAAAACGAGACGGCCGGCCTGATCCATGCGGAAGGAAGAGAGAATTTCCTTGGTATCCCATGCGCCTTCCCGCCCTGGCAGGATCGATTGACGCAGATTGTGGCCGAGCGGCACCGTGGCGAAATTGAAATAGGGCAGATGCACCTGTTCGCTGCGCACCTGCTCCCACGGGCCGGTGCTGTAGGCGTCCGTTGCGACGATGATCCACTCGGCGCTGACTTCGCCGCTTGCCGTCTTCACGGTCCAGCGGCTGCCATTGCCCTCGGTTGAAACGACCGGGCTGGATGTGTGAATGGCGACACCGGCCTTGACGACGGCATGGGCAAGGCCGCGCGCATAGGCAAGCGGCTGCAGCGTGCCGGCGCGTTTGTCGAGCAGCGAACCGGTATAGGCATCGCTGCCGATGCGTTTTGCCGTCTCCGCCGCGTCGAGCAGCGTCACGG
The DNA here is from genome assembly GCF_008919455.1 of Rhizobium sp. PEPV16. Classification (NCBI taxonomy): domain Bacteria; kingdom Pseudomonadati; phylum Pseudomonadota; class Alphaproteobacteria; order Hyphomicrobiales; family Rhizobiaceae; genus Rhizobium; species Rhizobium sp. PEPV16. The sequence continues at coordinate 242,451 of NZ_VSZV01000356.1, read as the reverse complement.
CTGCGCCGCGGGCAGACCATTGCGCCGCGCGATCCTCGATCTCCTTCAGCCCGTCCGCACCGACCGCGCAATGCAGCGTGCCGTTCCGTTCGA